>NZ_CP042906.1:5765000-5894118 GCF_008728855.1 Hypericibacter terrae
CATGCTAAACTGCTGGCAGGAAAGAGAATCGGCCCCGGCCTCCCGCGTTTCCGCCCAGCCGGCGGAGGCGGAGGCCGCCCCGGGGCCGGGTCAAGCGGAACCCTCATGCCGCCCAAGCTCAGCAAATACACCATCGGACAGATCGTGCGGCACAGGATCTTTCCGTTTCGGGGTGTCATTTTTGATGTCGATCCTGAATTCGCCAATACCGAGGAATGGTATGAGGCGATCCCGGCCGAGGTCCGGCCGCGCAAGGACCAGCCCTTCTATCATCTGCTCGCCGAGAACGCGCAGACCACCTATGTGGCCTATGTGTCGGAGCAGAACCTGTTGCCCGACGACGAGAACGGGCCGATCCGCCATCCCATGGTCACGGAGATGTTCGACGGCATCGTCGCGGGGCGCTATCAGTTGAAGCCCGCGCGGGCCAACTGAATGGCCCTGCCGCCGGGACTTTGCAGCCTGGTGAGTGAGTTGTCGCCACTCGACGGGGTGGCGCGGGGTCGGTCCCCTCTCACCGGGTGCGGTTGCACGGTGATCGTCGATCATCTGCTGATACTGTTGCGCAGACAGATCCTGTCGCGCACCTATCGCGCGATCCGCCAGCTCGGCGTCGGCGAATGAACGCGCCTGGGAGGCGCGCCGCGTCAGGCGATGGCGAGGCCGCCGCCCATCAGGAGCGCCATCAGGATCGCCAGCATGAGGAAGAACACGGCGTTGCCGAACGTCACGAAGGGACGGCTGGCGCGCTCGTGGCGCCGGCGCGCCGGCGACCGGCGTTCGCGGCCGCCGACCAGCGACAGGAAGATCCCGCCGCCCGGCCAGGGCAGGCTGATCCGCAGATCCAGCGGATGGCGCGGCTCCGGCCAACGTTCCGACATGGCCGTCCGGATGGCCTCGGTCTGATCTTCCGACAGCGTGTCCCGGACATTCGGCGGCAGCCGCCGCAGCATCTGTTCGACGCGTGCCTCACCCATGATCGTCATCGCATGGCACTCCTTCGCTCTCGAGCCGGCCCGGCGCTTCCGGCCGGTCCCCGGGCCCGAATCTCTGCCTGGCGGCCGGCTTCGAGCCCCTTGGCGTGAGCCGGCCCGGATCTCCCGATCACATCCGCGGCAAATCCTTTACGGACCGGCTATCGCATTGCCAAAACAGGGTAATATGACTGGTGTTAAAATCAGCTTTACTGTTGAGGGTGGAGGCTTGCCCTTATTTTCCAGGGGACTAGCGTGGTTCCCGATTGAACCGGTCGGTCCGGGGCCGGCTTGCGGGAACCCCGGGCGGATACGTCAGCGAAGGCGAAGGAAGTGACCATGCGGACCAGGGCCGAGCAGGCGAAAGCCGATCTGATCGAACGCGTCGCCCAGACGGCGGCGCAGCGCCTCGATCGCAAGCGCGCCGCGGATGTCGAGCGGTTCGTGCGGCTGTTCTATGCCAACGTGCCGCCCGACGACATTCTCGAGGACAGCCCCGAGAACCTGTTCTCGGCGGCGATGACCTTGTGGAACTTCGGCCTGCAGCGGGCGCCCGGCAGCGCCAAGGTGCGGGTCTATAACCCGCGCCTCGACGAGCATGGGTGGCGCTCCCCGCACACCGTGGTCGAGATCGTCAACGACGACATGCCGTTCCTGGTCGATTCGGTCACGGCCGAGCTCAACCGGCGCGAGCTCACCGTCCACCTCGTCATCCATCCGATCCTGCGCGTGAAGCGCGACCACAAGGGCCAGCTCACGGGGACCGGCGACGCCGCCGCACCGGCCGAATCCTACATGCAGATTCGCATCTCCGAGCAGAGCTCTCCGGAGACGCTGGAACAGATCAAGCTGGGATTGGAATCGGTCCTGACCGAGGTGCGCCTCGCGGTGCGCGACTGGCCGGCGATGCGCGCCCGCATCGAACAGATCACCCGGGAGCTGGCCCAGTCGAAGCTGCCGCTGCCGAAGGACGAAGTCTCGGAAGCGCATGATTTTCTCGCCTGGGTCGGCGAGGATCATTTCACCTTCCTGGGCTATCGCGAGTACGATTTTTCCGGCGAGGGCGACAACGCGACCCTGACCGTCCGCGCCGGCAGCGGGCTCGGCATCCTCAGCGACGACAATTACTCGGTCTTCGACCGGCAGAAGAATTTCGAGCGCATGCCGGCCGAGGTGCGCGCCTTCATGCGCCAGCCGCAATTGCTCGCGATCATGAAGTCCAACAAGCGCGCCACCGTGCACCGCCCGGTCCATATGGACACGATCGGCATCAAGCGCTTCGACGCCGAGGGCAATCCCACGGGCGAGCAGCTCTTCATCGGCCTCTTCACCTCGGTCGCCTACAACAAGAGCCCGCGAGAGATCCCGCTGTTGCGGCGCAAGCTGGAACGCGTCATCGCGCGCGCCGGCTTCGAGCCCAACAGCCATGACGGCAAGGCGCTCCTGCACATCCTCGAGAGCCATCCGCGCGACGAGCTGTTCCAGGCGACCGACGACGAGCTGTTCGAGATCGCGCTCGGCATCCTGCATCTGCAGGAGCGCCAGCGCGTGGCCCTGTTCCTCCGCAAGGATCCGTTCGAGCGCTTCGTCTCCTGCCTGATCTATGTGCCGCGCGATCGTTTCACGACGGAACTGCGCCTGCGCATGCAGGACATCGTCACCAAGGCCTTCAACGGCCGCCTTTCCGCCTTCTACACGCAGATGACCGATGCGGCCTTGAGCCGCCTCCAGCTCATCGTCGCCACCACGCCGGGTTCCGTGCCCGACGTCGATACCGCCGAGCTCGAGGCCAAGCTGGTCGAGGCCGGACGCTCCTGGGCCGACAGCCTGCAGGAGGCCTTGGTCGATGCGCGCGGCGAGGAACAGGGCCTGTTGCTGCTGCGCCGCTATTCCAGCGCCTTCTCGACCGGCTATCGCGAACGCTTCGACGCGCATGGCGCCGTGCTCGACATCGGCCTGATCGAGAAGGCGCTCGAAAGCGGCCGCCTGACCATGAGTCTCTACCGCCCGGTCGAGGCGCCGCCGAGCGAGCTGCGCTTCAAGATCTACAATGCCGGCGACCAGATCCCGCTCTCGGACGTGCTGCCGATGCTGGAACATATGGGCCTCAAGGTGATCTCCGAGGCCCCCCATCTGGTGCGGCCGCTGGATCGGCCGCGCCCGGTCTGGATCCACGATTTCCTGATGTGCACCGCCGACGGCCGCGACATCGACATCGGCGCCGTGAAGGACAATTTCCAGAAGGCGTTCGAGCGGGCCTGGCGCGGCAAGGCGGAGGACGACGGCTTCAACCGGCTGGTGCTGCTGGCCGGCCTGACCTGGCGCGACGTGGTCATCCTGCGCGCCTACTGCAAATATCTGCGCCAGATCCAGGTGGCCTTCAGCCAGAGCTACATGGAAGAGACGCTGGCGCGCAACTTTGGCATCGCCGCCCTCCTGGTCAAATTGTTCCGCACCTTGTTCGATCCCTCGCAACGCGCCGAGGCGGAGGCCCGCGCCGATGCGATCAAGGCCGAGATCGAGCGCGCGCTCGACCAGGTGGCCAATCTCGACGAGGACCGGATCCTGCGCCGCTTCCTCAATCTGATTCTGGCGACCCAGCGCACCAACCACTACCAGACCCTGGGCGACGGCGAATTGAAGACCTACATCTCGTTCAAGCTCGACAGCCGGCTGATCGACGAGCTGCCGCTGCCGCGTCCGGTGTACGAGATCTGGGCCTATGGACCGCGCGTCGAAGCGGTGCATTTGCGTGGCGGCAAGGTCGCGCGCGGCGGCATCCGCTGGTCCGATCGGCGCGAGGATTTCCGCACCGAGGTGCTGGGGCTGATGAAGGCGCAGATGGTGAAGAACGCCGTCATCGTGCCGGTGGGCTCCAAGGGCGGCTTCGTGGTCAAGAAGCCGCCGGCCGGCGCCAGCCGCGACCAGCTCCAGGCCGAAGTGATCGAATGCTACAAGACCATGATGCGCGGTCTGCTCGACCTGACCGACAACCTCACGGCCAACGGCCTGGTGCCGCCGCCCAACCTGGTGCGGCGCGATCCCGACGATCCCTATCTCGTGGTGGCGGCCGACAAGGGCACGGCCACCTTCTCGGATATCGCCAACTCGGTCTCGCTCGAATACGGCTTCTGGCTGGGCGATGCCTTCGCCTCGGGCGGCTCGGTCGGGTACGACCATAAGAAGATGGCGATCACCGCGCGCGGCGCCTGGGAATCGGTCAAGCGCCATTTCCGCGAGACCGGCGTGGATGTGCAGAGGACCGATTTCAGCACCATCGGGATCGGCGACATGTCGGGCGACGTGTTCGGCAACGGCATGCTGCAGTCGCCGCACATCAGGCTGATCGGCGCCTTCAACCATCTCCATATCTTCGTCGACCCGGCGCCCGACGCGGGCAAGAGCTTCGCCGAGCGCAAGCGGCTGTTCGACCTGCCGCGCTCGAGCTGGATCGACTATGACGCCAGCCTGATCTCCGAGGGCGGCGGCGTCTTCGACCGCAAGGCCAAGCGCCTCGCCGTGACGCCGCAGATGAAGGCCGCCTTTGGCTTGACGGTCGACAGCATCGCGCCCAACGACCTGATCCGAGCGATGCTGAAGACGCCGATCGATCTGCTCTGGCTCGGCGGCATCGGGACCTATGTGAAGGCGGCGGCCGAGACCCATGCGGATGTCGGCGACCGCGCCAACGACGCGCTGCGCGTCGATGCCGAGGAGCTGCGCTGCAAGGTGGTCGGGGAGGGGGCCAATCTGGGCTTCACCCAGCGCGGCCGCATCGCCTATGTGCTGAAGGGCGGCAGGCTGAATACCGACGCGGTCGACAACTCGGCCGGCGTCGATTGCTCCGACCATGAGGTCAATATCAAGATCCTGCTGAACGCCTCGGTCGCGGCGGGCGACCTGACGCTGAAGCAGCGCGACAAGCTCCTGACGCAGATGACCGACGATGTCGCTGCCTTGGTCCTGCGCGACAATTACCTCCAGACCCAGGCGCTGACCCTGGCCGAGACGCAAGGCTGGTTCCGTCTCGACCAGCAGGGCCGCTTCATGCGGGCGCTCGAGCGGGCCGGCAAGCTCGACCGGGCGATCGAGTTCCTGCCCGACGACGAGACCCTGGCGACGAGGCTGGCGCAGCGCAACGGCCTGACGCGGCCGGAGCTGGCGGTGCTGATGGCCTATGCCAAGATGTCGCTCTATGACGAGCTCCTGCCCTCCGACCTGCCCGACGATCCGCAGCTCATCGACGACCTGCGCCGCTATTTTCCGAAGCTGCTGCAGGAGCGCTTCCCCGAGCAGATCGCCCAGCATCAGCTGCGCCGCGAGATCATCGCCACCGTCGTGACCAACAGCCTGGTGAATCGCGCCGGCATCACCTTCATCCATGTGATGAAGGAGAAGACCGGTCAGGCCGCTTCGGACATCGCGCGCGCCTATGCCATCACCCGCGCCGTGTTCGAGCTGCGGGCCCTCTGGGCCGAGATCGAGGCGCTCGACAACAAGGTGCCGGCGAAGCTCCAGGCCCTGATGGCGGACGCGACCGTGCGGCTGGCCGAGGCCGGCACGCTCTGGTTCCTGCGCAACGGCAAGCTGCCGCTCGACATCGCCGCCCATATCGAGGCGCATCGGGGCGACATCGCCAAGCTCGGCGCCCAGCTCGAGGATTATCTGACCGAGACCGATCGCGCGGCCTTCGCCAAGCGGGTCGAAGCGCTGACGCTCGAAGGCGTGCCCGACGCGCTGGCCCGCAAGGTGGCGCGGCTCGATCTGCTCGCCCCCGGGCTCGATATCGTCCGGATCGCGCAGCGCAGCGGCAAGTCGCTCGAGCGCGTGGCGCGCACCTTCTACGCGGTCGGCGTGCGCTTCCACCTGAACTGGCTGCGCAGCGCTACCGGCGGGGTCAATCTCGACACCCATTGGGACCGCATGGCGGTCGCGGCCGTGCTCGACGATCTCTATTCGCATCAGCGCGTCCTGACCGAGCGGATGCTGGGGGCCAACGGCGTCGCCGACGGCCTGGCAGAGTCCGAGGCGATCGAGCAATGGGCTCAGGCGCGCGGATCGGCGGTCCATCGCATCGAGATGCTGTTCGCCGATCTGCGCCAGCAGGGCGGGCTCGACCTCGCCAAGCTCGCCGTCGCCAATCGCGAGCTGCGTTCGCTGCTTGGCGGCTGAGTTGGCGATCGCGACGCCGGCAGCGGCACCGGAGGGTCAAGCGCTCGAGCTGGTCAGGGGTGGAAAGCCCGCGCAGCGGCGCGCCATCCTCGCCTGGTGCTTCTTCGACTGGGCCAACTCCGCCTTTCCGACGGTGGTCCAGACCTTCCTCTTCAGCGCCTATTTCACCAGCTATGTGGCGGCCAGCCCCGCGGCGGGCACGGCCGCCTGGGGCCAGGCCACGGGACTGGCCGCCCTGGTCATCGCCTGCGTCAGTCCCTTGCTCGGTGCGGTCGCCGATGTCGGCGGCCGGCGCAAGCCCTGGCTGGCGGGGCTGACGATCCTGACCGTGGCGGCGACGGCGGCGCTCTGGTTCGTGCGCCCCGATCCCGCCTTCGCGACGCTGGCCCTGGTCGCGATGGCGGTCGGCACGGTGGGGTTCGAGCTCGGCACTGTCTTCTACAACGCCATGCTGCCGGGCCTGGCGCGGCCCGAACGCATCGGACGCATTTCCGGCTGGGCCTGGGGGCTCGGCTATGCCGGCGGCCTCGTCTGTCTCGCCCTGGCGCTGGTGGCCTTCGTGCTGCCCGACCATCCGCTGTTCGGCCTCGACAAGTCGAGCGCGGAACATGTGCGGGCGACGATGCTGCTGACCGCCGGCTGGTTCGGGCTCTTCTGCCTGCCCCTGTTCCTGTTCGTGCCCGACCGTGCCGCCGCCGGGCGCGGCCTCGCCGCCGCCGTCGGCGACGGCCTCGCGCAGCTCATCCACACCTTCCGCGATCTCCGCCGCCACGCCAATATCGCGCGGTTCCTGCTGGCGAAGATGATCTATATCGACGGCCTCAACACGCTCTTCGCCTTCGGCGGGATCTATGCCGCCGGCAGCTTCGGCATGAGCCTCGAGCAGGTGCTCATGTTCGGCATCGCGCTCAATGTGACCGCGGGATTGGGCGCAGCCGGCTTCGCCTGGGTCGACGACTGGATCGGCGCCAAGCCCACGATCCTGATCTCGCTCGCCGCCACGACCTTGCTGGGCATCGCGATTCTCTTGGTCGACGACATCGTCTGGTTCTGGGTGCTGGGGCTGGCGATCGGCATATTCCTGGGGCCCACCCAGGCCGCCAGCCGCTCGATGATGGCGCGCTTGGCGCCGCCCGAGCTGGCGACGGAGTTCTTCGGGCTCTATGCGCTGGCCGGCAAGGCCACGGCCTTCTTCGGGCCCTGGGCGCTCGCCATCGCCACCACCGCCTTCGACAGCCAGCGCGCCGGCATGGCCACGATCCCGCCCTTCCTGGTGCTGGGCTTCCTGCTGCTGCTCTGGGTCAAGGAACCGAAGCGCTCTTCCTGACGCTTCGATGTCGCGGACGCCAAAGCGTCCGCGGCCGAGATGAACGAAAGATCGAGCATGAGTCTCGACGCTTCACCACCGGTCTTCGATGCGGCTTTCCAGGCCCGGCTCGCCGAGCTCTTCGCCTGGCGGCGCGATGTGCGCCGCTTCCGCATCGATCCGCTGGCGCCCGCCCTGATCGACCGGCTGCTCGATCTCGCCTCCCTGGCGCCCTCGGTCGGCAACGCCCAGCCCTGGCGCTTCGTCTCGGTCGAGAGCGCGGCGCGTCGCGCCGCGATCATCGCCGATTTCGAACGCGCCAACGCCGAAGCCGCGCGGCTCTATCATGACGAGCAGGCCGCCCTCTATGCCCGCCTCAAGCTCGCCGGCCTGAAGACCGCTCCGCTCCATCTCGCGGTCTTCTGCGACGAGACCACCGGGCAAGGGTCGGGCCTCGGCCGCCAGACCATGCCCGAGACCCTGCGCTATTCGGTCGTGGGCGCGATCCAGACGCTATGGCTCGCCGCGCGCGCCCACGGCGTGGGCATGGGCTGGGTCTCGATCCTGCATCCGCAAGCCATGACCACGCTGCTCGACATCGACGCCCGCTGGTTCTTCATCGGCTATCTCTGCCTGGGATATCCGGAGGAGGAGCATCTCGACCCCGAGCTCGAGCGCCATGGATGGCAGGCGCGGAGCGAAGAGGGACGGAGATTGCTGCGGCGGTGAGCGCAGCTCTTGACGATTCATCCATCGGCGGCAGGCGATCACGAAAGGGTTCGGTCTTCATTCCTCGTCATACCGGCGAAGGCCGGTATGACTGTAGAGGCAGGCCCGCTCCATTCTGTGACGACGGGCGGCCGACACTTCAATGCCGGAAATGGCGCATCCCGGTGAAGACCATGGCCAGGCCGGCCTCGTCGGCGGCCTTGATCACGTCCTCGTCGCGCATCGAGCCGCCGGGCTGGATCACGGCGGTGGCGCCGGCTTCGGCGGCGGCGAGCAGGCCGTCGGCGAAGGGGAAGAAGGCGTCCGACGCGACGACCGATCCCTTGGCGCGGGATTCCTTCTCGCCCGCGGCCTCCGCCATCTCGCGCGATTTCCAGGCGGCGATGCGGCTTGAATCGACGCGGGACATCTGACCGGCGCCGATCCCGACCGTGGCGCCGTTCCTGGCATAGACGATCGCGTTCGACTTCACATGCTTCGCCACGCGGAAGGCGAAGAGGAGATCGGCGAGCTCGCGCTCGGTCGGCTTGCGCTTGGTCACGGTTTTCAGATCGCGCGCCGCGATGCGGCCATTGTCGCGGTCCTGCAGCAGGAATCCGCCCGAGAGCAGTTTCAGAGAGAGACCCGGTGCCGCCGGATCGGGCAGCGCGCCGGTCGTAAGCAGCCGCAGATTGCCCTTGGCCGCCAGCAGCGCCGCCGCGTTCTCGTCGACCTCGGGCGCGATCACGACCTCGAGGAAAAGCTTGGTGAGGCGCTCGGCCAGATCGGCCTCCAGCTTGCGGTTGATCGCGACGATGCCGCCGAAGGCGCTGACGGGATCGCAAGCGAGCGCGCGCTCCCAGATCTCCGCGAGATCCTTGCCGATGGCGACACCGCAGGGATTGGCATGCTTGATGATCGCGACCGCGGGCGCCTCGAACTCCGCCACCAGCTCGAAGGCCGCATCGGTGTCGTTGAGATTGTTGTAGCTCAGCTCCTTGCCCTGGAGCTGGCGCGCGGTGGCGATGCCGGGGCGCCGGTCCGAGGTCGTGTAGAACGCGGCCTGCTGATGAGGGTTCTCGCCATAGCGCAGCATCTGCCGGCGCTCGCCGCCCAGCACGAAGCGGCGCGGGAAGCGATCCTTCTCTTCGGCCTGCATCCAGCGCGCGATGGCGGCGTCATAGGCGGCGGTGCGTGCGTAGGCCAGCGAAGCGAGCCGTCGGCGGAGTGCCAGCGACGTGCCGCCGCCCTTGGCCGTCATCTCCTCCATCAGCGCGTCGTAGTCGACCGGATCGGTCACGACCGCGACGAAATCGTGATTCTTGGCGGCGGCGCGGATGAGCGCCGGCCCGCCGATATCGATGTTCTCGACGCAGTCCTCGTAAGCCGCGCCCTTCGCGACCGTGGCCTCGAAGGGATAGAGATTGATCACCACCAGATCGATCGGCGCGATGTCATGCGCCGTCATGGCGGCGCGATGCTCCGCCGAATCGCGCCGCGCCAGGATGCCGCCATGGATCTTGGGATGCAGCGTCTTGACCCGTCCATCCATGATCTCGGGGAAGCCGGTATGGGTGGCAACCTCTTTCACGGCGAGGCCGGCTTGCGCCAGCGCCTTGGCCGAGCCGCCGGTCGAGAGCAGCTCGACACCGCGCGCCGCAAGGAAGCGCCCCAGCTCGATCAGCCCCGCCTTGTCCGAGACGGAAAGAAGGGCGCGCGTGATCCTGATGTCGTCGGTGGCAGTGCGGCGGCCGGTCGGTGCAGTCATGATGAGGGCAGGCTCCGGATCGGGGTCGGAAGGACGTGGGGGTCGGCGTCAGCGCCACGCCATATCACGACGCCGCCTGGCCCGGAAGCCGATGGCTCGCATAGGGCCCTTGCGGCCGATAATCGGGCACCAGCGCGGTCAGGGTCTCGACCAGGAGCCCCGCTTGTCCCTCCCGGGCCGCGGCGGCCAGCCGGTCGATCCCGGTCTCGAGCTCATGGAGCGAGGCGGCGCGGGGCTCGGCCTGGAGCACGCCCGCGACCGCCGTCGGGGCCGGGTTCTCGTCCGGCGCGAACAGCATCTCGGTCAGTTTCTCGCCGGGCCTGAGGCCGGTGAAGGCGATGGCGATATCGCGCTCGGGCTGCCGGCCCGAGAGCCGGATCATCTGGCGTGCGAGATCGAGGATCCGCACCGGCCGGCCCATCTCCAGCACCAGCACCTTGCCGCGGGCCTCGCCCGCGAGCGCCGGTGCCGAGGCCTGGAGCACCAGCTCTACGGCTTCCTCGGTGGTCATGAAGAATCGTGTCATGGCCGCATCGGTCACCGTCACCGGGCCGCCCTCGGCGATCTGCTTCTGGAACAGCGGCACGACCGAGCCCGAGGAGCCCAGCACATTGCCGAAGCGAACCGCGACGAACCGCGTGGCGCCGGGGCCGCCGCTGCGATCCAGCGCCTGACAGTAGCTCTCGGCGAGTTTCTTGGTGGCGCCGAGAACGCTTTCGGGCTGCACCGCCTTGTCGGTCGAGATCACCACCATCGCCCCGGCGCCCGACTTGATCGCCGCCGCCGCCAGATGGCGCGTGCCGACGACGTTGGTGAGCACCGCCTCGTCGGGATGGCGTTCGCAGACCGGCACATGCTTGAGCGCCGCGGCATGGAACAGGATTTCCGGCAGGGCGGATCCCACCGCGCGCTCGAGCCGGCCGCGATCGCGCAGATCGCAGAGCTCGGTCGCCAGCGCCAGTCCCGGATGTTTCGCGGCGAGCTCGGTCGCGATCGCATGCAGCAGCGATTCCGAATGATCGAGCAGCGTGAGGCGCGCCGGCGCCAGCGCCGCGATCTGGCGGCAGAGCTCGGCTCCGATCGAGCCGCCGGCGCCGGTGACCAGCAGCCGTCTGCCCGCGACCAGGCGTTCGACCGGCGCGCGGTCCAGCACATGGCGCGGGCGGCCCAGCACATCCTCGAGCGCGATCGGACGCACCGCCAGCCGATCCGAGCGCGCGCCCGGTTTGAGCTCGGTCAAGCGCGGCAGCCTCGCGAGCGTGAGGCCCTTGCTCTCGGCCAGCTCGAGCAGCCGCGCGATGGCAGCGCCGTCGAGGCTCTCATCGGTCACGATCAGCCGCTGCGGCGCATCGCCCTTCGCGACAAGGCGATCGATCACTTCCGCCGCCGCGTCGAGATTGCCCGCGACCGGCACGCCCTGGATGCGCCTGCCGACGCGCTGGCCCGAAGGGTCGATGAGGCCGACGACATGGTAGGGCGCGGTGGTGCCGCGCGCCATGTCGCGCAGGAAGAGTTCCGCGCCGTCGCCGGCCCCGATCAGCAGCACGCTGGCGCGCCCGCCATGGCTGCGCTCGAGCAAGTGATCGAGCCCGCCATCCTTCCAGATGCGATAGGCGAAACGCGGCGCACCCAGCAGGAACAGCAGGACGAAGGCATTGATGACGAGCGTCGAGCGCGGCAGACCTTCGAGCCGGTTGAACAGGAAGAGCGCGGGCACGAACAGCAGCATGATGACCGCGACCGCGCGGCCGATCTCGATCATGTCGCGCAACGAGGCGTAGCGCCACACGCCGCGATAGAAGCCGCTGGCGACGAAGACGGTCGCCGCGACGATGGTGAAGATGGCGGTGCCGAGCCAGAGATAGCCCGAGGTCTGCCAGGGAAAGGCCTGGGCGCCCAGCCGCAGATAGAGGGCGAGCGGGAAGGAGATCGCGGCCATGATCGTGTCATGCAGCAGCGCGATGCCGGCGCGTCCGCCGAGATCCAGTCTCATCGCCATACCGAGCCCAGCCCCATTCCCATGACGCTGTCTTAGCACAAACCGCGCGCCGCGGACCGGGCGGCGCCCGGGTATAATCGGTGGCGGGCCATGGGCGCGATCCTCATTCGACCGGCACCGGCGGCGGCTTCGGCGGATGCTTGAGCTTGCGCATCAGCAGCCAGACCGTCGCCGCGGCGCCGACCAGCCCCAGGGCCTGCTGGTCGCGCTCGGCGCCCAACGCGAGCAGGGCGAGCGCGCCATTGGCGACGAGGGCCAGGCCGGCCACCCGGGCCTGGCTGTGGCCGAGCTTGATCGCCGCCGAGTTCGAATGCTCGGCATGGGATTCGAGCAGCGGCGCGCGCCGCCAGGCGCGCTTGATCAGGGTGAGCGTGGTGTCGGCCAGGAACCAGGCCGGCAGAATCAACGCCGCCGCCCAGGCACCCTCGCTCGCGGCCCAGAGCAGCAGCCAGCCGATCAGATAGCCCAGCGGGATGCTGCCGACATCGCCGAGGAAGATCTTCGCCGGCGGCCGATTCCAGAACAGAAATCCCAGCGCGACGCCGCCGAGCGCCAGCCCCTGCGCCGCCGTCAGTCCCGTGACCCAGCCCTGGTCGATCGCGATGGCGGCAAGCCCGAGCCCGATGGTCAGGGCCTGGCCGCCCGCGACCGCATCGCTGCCATCCATGAAGTTGAACAGATTGACGAACCAGAGCCAGAGCAGGCCGCTCAGCGCCAGATCCAGCGGCCGCGGCAGCCAGCCCTGGAAGACCGGCGGCAGTTGTGCCAGGGCCACGAGTCCCAGGACTACGGCCAGGGCCTGCACGCCCAGCCGCGGCAGGGCCGGGAGGCCGTGGAGATCGTCGATCCAGGAGACGATCGCAACCAGGACGGTGCCGATCACGAGCATCCAGGGCAGCGCCATGGCGCCCGGATCGAAGGCCGGCAGGAACAGCCAGAGGAGGGTGAGGATCGGCACGACGGCGAGTCCGGCCCCGCGCGGGGTCGGCACGCGATGGACGCTGCGCTCGACCGGCCGGTCCAGCACCTTGCGCTGCAGCAGATAGAGCCGCGCCCAGCCGCAGAAAAGCAGGCTGGCGAGGAAACTGCCGGCGAAGAGCAGGGCCATGGTGGTAACGGTCATGCTGGCCGCCTTATAGCCCGAGCGCCGGCCGACCGGATAGCGATTGTGGCCATCATTGGTTGCGGCCGGGGCAATCCCGAGGGCAATCGCATCTAGTGAGGCGAGTGAATCCCCTCGCCCAACTTTTGGGGGAGAGTTGGGGAGGAGGCTGCTCGATGTCGGCCCCTTGGCATCCCGACGGGATCGTGGACCGAGTCATCCCCCTCCCTGCCCTCCCCCAAAAGTTGGGGGCGGGGAAACAAGCGTCACATGCGAGAGCCCCACGAGGGCGGCCGTGCGGCCCTGCCTCGATTGACTTTGGCCAGGGCCTAGGGGAAAGAGGGGGCCGCTTTGATTCCGGGAGCTGCCCCTTCATGAGCCTCGATCCGTCGCCGACGAGCACCCGTGCCCGGCCGCAAGCGCCGATCCGCAGCGGCGAGCCTTCGCCGGGCGAGGCTGTGGCTGTCATCGGCCTCGGCTATGTCGGCCTGCCGCTGGCGGTGGCGCTCGACCGCGGCCAGCGCAAGCAGGGCGGTGGGGCGGGCTCCGTCGTCGGCTTCGACATCAATCCGCGCCGCATCGAGCTGCTGCGCCAGGGCCGGGATCACACCGGCGAGGTCGAGAGCGACGCGCTGCAGGCGGCGAAGATCCATTACAGCGCCGATCCGGCCGAGCTGCGAGACAAGGACATCTACATCGTCACCGTGCCGACGCCGGTCGACGAGAACAACAGGCCCGATCTGGGCGCGGTCGAGACCGCCTGCGAGATCGTCGGCGCGGCGCTCAAAGCCTCGAAGCCCCTGCCGCAGGGGCTGCCGGTCGTGGTGTTCGAGAGCACGGTCTATCCCGGCGTGACCGAGGACTTCTGCGCGCCGATCATCGCGCGCGTCTCGGGCCGCGAGGCGGGCCGGGGCTTTCTCATGGGCTATTCGCCCGAGCGCATCAATCCGGGCGACCGCACCCGCACCGTCGATCGCATCATGAAGGTGGTGTCGGGCGAGACGCCGGCGGTCGCGCAGCGCCTGGAACGGCTCTATGGCCAGGTGACCTCGGGCGGCATCTTCGTCGCGCGCGACATCCGCACCGCCGAGGCCGCGAAGGTGATCGAGAACGCGCAGCGCGACATCAACATCGCCTTCATCAACGAAGTGACGATGATCTTCGGCCGGCTCGGCCTCTCGGTCTATGACGTGCTCGAGGCCGCGCGCACCAAATGGAACTTCCTCGATTTCCGCCCCGGCCTCGTCGGCGGTCATTGCATCGGCGTCGATCCCTTCTATCTCGCCCATTGCGCCGAGGCGCTGGGCCATCATGCCGATGTCATCCTCGCCGGGCGGCGCATCAATGACGGCATGGGCGACCACATCGCCGAGCGCATCGTCGACAGCTATGCGCAAGGCGATCAGGGCGACGGCCCGCCGCGCACGCTGGTGCTGGGCCTGACCTTCAAGGAAAACTTGCCCGATCTGCGCAATTCGAAAGTGGTCGATCTGATCCAGGGCCTGCGCTCGCGCGGCCATCGGGTCGAGGTCCATGACGCGCGCGCCGATCCGGCCGAGGCGAAGACGCTCTATGGCGAGACGCTGCGGACCGGGCTGGGCCTGGCTCAAGGCGAGGCGCCGTTCGATTGCGTGGTGGGCGCCGTTCCGCACGAGGCCTACAAGGCCCTGGGCGCCGCCGAGCTCGCCCGGCTGGTGCGCCCGGGCGGCCTGGTCTGCGACGTCAAGGCGATGTGGCGCGGGCGGGCGCTGCCGGACGGGTTGCGGCGGTGGGAGCTGTAGAGAGAGGCGCTGTGAGTCTGCACAAACAGTCTCACCCCCTTCCCAGCCGCCGAAGGCGGCGTGCGGGAGGGGGTAGGGGGAGGGTGCCTGCCGACATGCGGGCTGCTGCAGGAATCGCGAACAGACACAGCCGTCGAAAGCTCGCTTGAACCCACCCCTCCCCCTACCCCCTCCCGCAAGGGAAGGGGGTGAGATCTTTCTTTAAGCCACTCCGAATTCTTCATCGCCGCAGAAAAAGAAAGGGGCGCCCTCTCGTCGAGGGCGCCCCTTTGCGTCGTCCGATCCGGGAGGGATCAGGCGGCGCGGATGGTCGCGATGAACTTGTCGACCTGGCTCTGCAGCTCGACCGACTGCTTGCCGAGCTCCTCGGCCGCGCCCAGCACCTGCGTGGCGGCGCTGCCGGTCTCGCCGGCCGCGCGCGTCACGCCGCCGATATTGCTCGAGACTTCGGCCGTGCCCTGCGAGGCCTGCTGGACGTTGCGCGAGATCTCCTGCGTCGCCGCACCCTGCTCCTCGACGGCCGAGGCCACGGTCGTGGTCACGGCGTTGATGCGCTGGATCACCTCGGCGATGCTGGCCATGGCGCTGACCGATTCGCCGGTAGCGGACTGGATCGCGGAGATCTGCGCCGAGATGTCCTCGGTCGCCTTCGCCGTCTGGGTCGCGAGGCTCTTCACCTCCGACGCCACCACGGCGAAGCCCTTGCCCGCCTCGCCCGCCCGCGCCGCCTCGATCGTGGCGTTGAGAGCGAGGAGATTGGTCTGGCTCGCGATCTCGTTGATGAGCCCCACCACCTGGCCGATCTTCTCGGCCGCGTCGGCGAGACCCTTCACCGTGTTGTTGGTCTTCTGCACATGCTCGACCGCGTTCTGCGCGATCTGCGAGGAGTTGGACATCTGCTGGCTGATCTCGCGGATCGAGGCCGACAGCTCCTCCGACGCGGAAGCGACCGTCTGGACGTTGGTCGAGGCCTGCTCGGAAGCGGCCGCGACGGCGGTCGACTGCCGGCTGGTCTCTTCCGCGGTCGCGGTCATGGTCTGCGCCGAGGACTGGAGCTCGGTCGCAGCCGACGACACCGACTGCACCACGCCCTTGACCGAGGCTTCGAACTCGTCGGCCATCTTGTTGAGCATGATCTTCTTGTCGGCTTCGGCCTTTCGCTTCAGCTCCTCCTGCTCTTCGGCGAGCCGGTCGGCACGGATCATGTTCTCCTTGAAGACCTGGACGGTCTTGGCCATCAGGCCCACCTCGTCGCCGCGATCCTTGGCCGGGATCTCGATCGACTTGTTGCCGCCCGCCAGCGCTTCCATCGCCTTGGTCATGGCGACCACGGGCTTGGAGATGCTGCGGCCGGTGAAGAAGGCGATCAGCAGGCCGATCAGCACGGCGGCACCCGAGACGATGGCGGCGGTCCAGCGCAGCTCCTCCATCGAGGCGGTGGCCCGCGGACCGATCTCGTCCTGCACGGCCTTGCTGGCGGTGACGATGCCGTCGAGCATGTCGAACATGCTGGGCCCGAGCTTGTTGAGCTTGTCGGCGACGGTGCTGTTGCGCGCGAGGATGTGGCTGTGCACAGCCTCGAAGGTGGCCAGATACTCCTCCGCACCCTTGGCGATCTCGTCGCTCAGGGAGCGCCGGGAGGCATCGGACGATGACCTCGACAGCATGCCGAGATCCTTCTTGAGCTCGGCGAATTCCTTGCGGACCTCGTCGGCCTGGGTTTCGAGATTCTCACCGAGAAACTTGACCGCATTCAACCGCCCCACCAGGAGCGCGCGGCGCGCCGCACCGGCCGTAAAGGCCTCGTCGATGCCGCCATCGGCCTTCGCGCCCTCGGCGATCTGGGTGAGCTTCGCTTCCAGCTCGGGCCCGATCTGGTTCATCTTGGCGATGAGCGTTTCGGTCTCGGCCTGCACGGCGATGACATCTTCGAAGGCGGCGCGATAGTCCTTCATATCCGCGTCGACGGAAGCCAGGCTGGACAGGCCTTCGTCGCCCTCTGCGAACAGGTCGTGAATGGCCGAGATCTTGTCCGGGATGGCATCGACCGCGGTCAGCACCTTTTCCGCCGACTCCTTGCTGCCGGTCAGGACGAAGTCCTTGACGTTGAGGCGCGCGACCAGGAGGTCGTTCTCGATGACGCCGGCGGCGACGGTGATGCGAGCCCGGCCGCGATAGGCCGCGAAATCCGTGCTGCTGTTGCCGAAGCCGATGAAGCTCACGGCACCGACGAGGAGCAGCAGAGCCAGGATGACGCCGGTACCGATGGCGAGCCGGACCCCGATCTTGAGATTCGAGAAACGCGAGAGGAGAGGCATGATGGATTGTCCTTCGAACGAAAACGGAAATGAGTGTTCGCTCGATCCCCGCGCGAACATGGACAACCTGTAATGCCCAAGTCCTAAAGAAACTCCTGATTTTGCAATCTGCAAAATTGTGAACGCGGCTTATCGGAGGATGTATCCAGGCGCGCGACCGTCGATGAGGAGTTTCTTAACGGCGGGGGAATCCGCGCGCACGGATGCGCCGAAGGAGGGCGTCGTCGAAGTGAAACGCCCGCAAAATATGCACGCGATCGGCCGTGATGATCGCTGGGCCATCGGCCAATAAAAAAGCAGACGCCCCCCGCGGGAAAGCGGAGGGCGTCCCGGGCTCGCGATGCCGAACGGAAGATCAGGCGGCGCGGATCGTGGCGATGAAGTGATCGACCTCGCGCTGCAGGGTCACGGACTGCTGGCCGAGCTCCCCGGCCGCCGTCAGCACCTGGCCCGCGGCCTTGCCGGTCTCGGCCGCCGCCTGGGTCACGCCCGTGATGTTGCTGGAAACCTCGGTGGTGCCGACGGACGCCTGCTGGACGTTGCGCGAGATCTCCTGGGTGGCCGCGCCCTGCTCCTCCACGGCCGAGGCGACCGCGGTGGTCACGGCGTTGATGCGCTGCATCACCTCGCCGATGCTGCCCATGGCCTCGACCGACTGGTCGGTCGCGGCCTGGATGGCGGCGATCTGGCCGCCGATCTCCTCGGTCGCCTTCGCGGTCTGGGTGGCGAGGCTCTTCACCTCCGACGCCACCACCGCGAAGCCTTTGCCGGCTTCGCCGGCGCGCGCCGCCTCGATCGTGGCGTTGAGAGCGAGGAGATTGGTCTGGCTCGCGATCTCGTTGATCAGGCCGACCACCTGGCCGATCTTCTCGGCCGCTTCGGCCAGGCCCTTCACCGTATTGTTGGTGCGTTCGACGTTGTCGACTGCCTCGCGGGTGATCTTGGAGGAATTCGCCATCTGCTGGCTGATCTCGCGGATCGAGGCGGACAGTTCCTCCGAGGCGGACGCCACCGTCTGGACGTTGGTCGAGGCTTCCTCCGAGGCGGCCGCGACCGCCGTGGACTGGCGGTTGGTCTGCTCGGCCGTGGCGCTCATGCTCTGGGCCGAGGACTGAAGCTGCGTCGCCGCCGAGGACACCGATTGCACCACGCCCTTGACCGAGGCTTCGAACGCATCGGCCATCTTGTTGAGCATCGCCTTCTTGTCGGCTTCGGCCTTGCGCTTCAGCTCCTCCTGCTCCTCGGCGAGCCGATCCGCGCGGATCATGCTTTCCTTGAAGACCTGGACGGTCTTGGCCATGAGCCCCACCTCGTCGCCGCGCTGCTGTCCGGGGATCTCGATGGTCTTGTTGCCGCCGGCCAGCGATTCCATCGCCCGGGTCATGCCGACCACGGGACGCGAGATGCTGCGGGCGGTGAAGAAGGCGATCAGGAGCCCGATCACCACCGCGAAGATCGAGAGGGTCACGGCGGTCCAGCGCGTGTTGTTCATCTCGGCGGTCGTTTCCGGTCCCAGCTCTTCCTCGATGGTCTGGTTCTCGGTGATGGTCTCGTCGAGACGCTTGCGCATATCCGGCGCGATCTTCTCGAGCTTGCCGCTGACGATTTCGTTGCGCGCGCTGATATCGGCCTGCGCGGCATCGAAGGCGTCGGCGAAGGCCTTGACCCCGCCCGCGACCTCGTCGGCATCGGCCTGCAGTTTCACGTCATGCAGCAGGCCGTGAAGCTCCTGGGCGAGGCCCGTCACCGCCTGCAGCTCGGTCTCGGCCGATTTGGCGATCGCCGGATCGTTGCCGGCGAGGTACTTCGCGACGTCGAGCCGGGCGACCAGGAGATGATTGATCGCCTCGGCGGCCTTGTCGGTGGCATCGGCTTCGCCGCCGCTCGCGGCCGCATTCATGACGCTGGTCAGGTCGCCGTCGACCTTGGCTTCGGCGTCGTTCAGGCGGCTCATCAGATCGTCCGACTGCTTGCTCAGGCTCACCACCTGCTCGAAATCCTGCATGTAATCCTTCATGTCGGATTCGATCGAGCCGATGTTCTGACGTTCCGTGTCGGTATCGTTGAAGATCGCGACCGAGGTCTCGATCGCCTTGAGGGTCTCGTCGCTCGCCTTGCGCGCGGCCTCCAGCTCCTGGGCATCGTCGTTGCCGATGAAGTTGGTGACGGCGAGATTGGTGCGCAGGAGATCGGTCTCGATCGCGCAGGCGGCCACCGTCTGATGGGCGGCGGACTGGTATTCGGCGAACTTGCCGTTGGCCGCGCCCAGCGCCACGAAGCTGACAACACCTACGATCGACAGCAGACCGAGAATGACGCTGGTGCCCAGCGCCAGCCTGGTGCCGATCTTCAGATTGGAAAATCGCAATGAACCCGCTTGAGCCATGATCGTCCGCCCTCATGCCGATGGAAGTGGCTTTCAAAATGAAAGCTCAGGCGGCGATCAAAAGACCGAGGTGCTGAACGAGGAATTACCGGCCGATTTTTGTAATGTGAAATATTTGCAATGTTCTCTTTCGGCGAATCCGGCTTCTTTTGTTCACGACCAAAAGGAGAAGTTTCTTTCGGTTTTTTACCCGAGCGGTAGCCGCCCTCCCCCATTCGGATCAATCCGCCATGCCGGCCGTGTCATTTCGGATCGGGCGGCGGGTCCTCGTCCGCATGGCCGAGCGGTTCGGCGGCACGCAGTTCCCGCGTCAGCGCCCAGCGCAGCCAGCTCTCTTCGCCCTCATGCGTGGCCTCGACCAGAACCTGCTGGCTGCGACGCACCCGGCCGCGGCGGCCGGCATAGACGCTCTCGGCGAGACTGACGGCGGCGCCGTCGATCCGGAGCCGCCAGCCGGCACCGGATGCCAGTCGCAACAGGACCGTGTGACCGTTCTGCGCCAAGGTCGCCTGCACCTCGGGATGAAGATGGAAGCGGACCGTGACGGGAATGCCGGCGACCGGCCGGCCGATCGCATTGAGGCGATCCTCGCCGCGCAGCTCTTCGCCATTGGCGGCGATATAGAGCCGCCGGCGATGGCGGATGCCAAAGCGGCCGGCATAGCCGTCATGCGCCAGATCGAGCCAGACGGCACCGGCTTCCTCCTCGCGCTTGCAACTGACGAAGCCCGGCCGGGTGGCGAGCCCGCCGCCGGGCAGGAGCAGGCTGGAATCCTGGCCGCCCAGGGCGAGCGTGGAATGGGCGGCGGTCGCGCGCAGCGCTTCGTCCCAGTTGGGATCGGCGGGATGGGCGCCGCAGCCGGTGATCAACCGCTCGGCGCCGATGCCGACCTCGATGGCGAAGCTGCCGGCATGGGTACCCTGATCGAAGCCCGGCGGCGCGGGACGTCCGGCCTCGACCAGCGCGATCATGCGCCCTGCCGCGAGGCGCTGGAATCCGACATGGGGCGCCTTGGTCATGGCCTGCGGCGTTTCGCCGGCCGCCGTCAGCACCGTCTCGATCAGCCCTGCCGTCTCTTCATTGGCGCCGTTGAAGAGAGCGAGCCCGCCATCGCCATGCTGCAGCAACCGCAGCACGGGCGCCAAGGCGCGCAGCGCGGCGCCGATCGCGGGCGAGGCAGGCCGGCCCGTGCGCATCAGGGCCGTCTCGATCTCCGCCAGATCCCGGATCACGCGCAACTGGCGCGACGGGTTGCGCTCGGCATGGCCGCCATCGGGCAGGATCTGGCGGACCAGCTCGGCCTCGAGCGAGCGGAGGGCCTGGCGCTCCCAATTCTGTGCACCGGGCAGCGCCAGGCTTGCCAGCAGCAGGCCTTTGAGGGCCTCGATCAACGCCGACCCGCACAGGCCGCCCGGCAGCAATCGCGCCAGACTGGCGCTCTCTTCGGCAATTCGCTCGCGCCAGCGCTGATCGAAACTGGAATCGCCACCGACCAGCAGACGGTCCGCCGATTGCAGCCAGGCGGCCAGCCGCCGGCCGGCGATTCCCGGATGCCGCAGGGACCGGCTCCGGCTTTGCGGCAGTTGCAGCCATTGATCGATCAGTTGACGCGCCAGCACGATGCCGGCATTGCCGGCCGAGACCAGATCGGCCAGCCAGGCGAAGCCATGGAGCTCGGCCGTGAGGCGCTCGCTGTCGGGCTCGAGCGTCCAGAAGGGCTGCAGCAGCGGCAGGCGGCGGCCAAGGAGCTCGATCTCGCCGCGCAGAATGGCCGTGCCGCGTTCCGGCATGCCGGGCCAGATGCCGGGACCGGTCGCCGTCAGCGCCGCCGGCGACGGGCTTCGGGGCTTGGGCGGCGGGAGCCGGCTCAGCAGCTCATAGCGCCAGCGCCCGATAAGCCAGCCTTCGGGCATGGCCATCGCCCGCATGGCCGGTATCAATCCCCCCGACCACGAGCCGCCGGGGCGGGAAACGAACGCACGCCGAAGGGAATCGATTCCAGGGGCCATCGAGGGTCCCCCTGGCGGCTCAGGCCGCTTGCCGCAGCCGGCGGATATTCTCGGCATAGGCGCCGGCACCGCCGGTGAAGGTTGCGGTCCCCGCCACCAGCACATCGGCGCCGGCGCGAACGGCATCCGCCGCGGTCAGGTCGTTGATGCCGCCATCGACCTCGAGGTCGATCTTCCGGCCGGGTGTCGAGGCCACGACCGCATCGATCATGTGCCGCAGGGTCGCGATCTTCTCGAGCTGGCTGCGGATGAATTGCTGGCCGCCGAAGCCGGGATTGACCGACATCACCAGCACCAGATCGAGATCGGCCAGCACCGGCTCGACCATCGCCAGCGAGGTCGCGGGGTTCAGCGCGACGCCGGCGCGTTTGCCCAGCGACTTGATGAGCTGGATGGTGCGGTGGAGATGCGGCCCCGATTCCGGATGCACAGTGAGGATGTCGGCACCGGCCGCCGCGAACTCGGGGATATAGGGATCGACCGGTGCGATCATCAGATGCACGTCGAACGGCTTCTTGCTGTGCGGCCGCAGCGCCTTCACCACCAGCGGTCCGATGGTGATATTGGGCACGAAATGCCCGTCCATCACATCGACATGAATATAATCCGCGCCGGCCGCATCGATCGCGCGCACTTCCTCGCCGAGTCGGGCGAAATCCGCGGACAGGATGGATGGAGCGATGCGGGTGGGCTGGCGCATGGGACCCTCTGAAACCATTCTCAACTAGCAGGCGCAGGCGGCCTTGGGAAGTCCGCGCGACTGGGGTCGTCGAGAAGAGGGAGGCGATCGTCGACCGGCCTCGCGCTTTCGCTCAGCGCCGGCGCAATCGCACCGCGTAGAACCCGTCCATGCCGCCCTGGTCGGACCAATGGCAGGGCAGGGTGCGCAGCGCGCCGGCGCGCGTGATCGATTCGGGCGGCGCGCCGAGCTCGGCCAGCTCGTCGGCCCCTTCGCCGATTCGGATCCGCTCGATCGGGGCCGCCTCCTCGATCGCCCGCGCGATCAGATCCTCGCCTTCGGCCGGCTCGAGCGAGCAGACCGCATAGACGATGACGCCGCCGGGACGCGTCATCTGGATCGCGGCATTGAGCAGCCGGCGCTGCAGCAGCGGCAGCTCGGCCAGCTCGGCCGGGCGCTTGATCCAGGGCAGGTCGGGATGGCGCCGGATCGTGCCGGTGGCGGAACAGGGCGCGTCGAGCAGCACGGCATCGACCGGCTCGGGTGGGCGCCAGTTGAAGGCGTCGACGGCAATGCAGGTCGCCGTCAGCCCGGTCCGGGCCAGGTTCTGCGAGACCCGGGCGAGCCGGTCGGCGGAGCGGTCGATGGCCGTTACCTGCGCGCCGGCCGCCGCGAGCTGCAGGGTCTTGCCGCCGGGTGCCGCGCAGAGATCGAGCACCTTCATCCCGGCGATGCCGCGCAGGAGCCGCGCCGGCAGCGCCGCCGCCGCATCCTGGACCCACCAGGCGCCCTCGGCGAAGCCGGGCAGGTTCTCGACGACACCGGCGTCCTGCAGGCGAAGGCTGCCGTTGGGCAGGAGACGAGCCCCGAGACGCTCGGCCCAGAGCGACTGCTCGGCCGGGTGCTTCACGGTCAGGTCCAAGGGCGGCTCGCGCAGATGCTGGACAGCGACCGCGCGCGCCGTTTCCTCGCCATAGGCTGCGTTCCAGCCCTGCCACAGCCAATCCGGCAGGTTGGTCGGAATCTCCGGGGCGGTCTCGAGAAGGGCGGGACCCTCCTGCGCCACCCGGCGCAGGACCGCATTGACCAGGCCGCGATAGGCGCCGGCGGCCCGCGGCAGGGCATCGATGGTTTCGGTCACGGCCGCATGGGCCGGCGTCTCCAGGAACAGCAGCTGGCAGACGCCGAGGCGCAGGGCGCCTTCCGCGGCACTGGCCTTGGGCGTCAGCGGCTTGTCGAGGCATTGCGCCAGGATCGCGTCGATCTGGCCGAGACGGCGGAGCGTGGTCGCCACCAGCAGGCGGACGAAGGCGCGGTCGCGCGGGGAAAGGCCGGGCCAGGTCGAATGGGCGGCCAGGCTCTCGTCGAAGGGGCGGTGGCGGCGCAAGACCGAGTGGAGCAGATCAAGCGCCACGCGCCGGGCGGAGAGGTTCGGGCCCCGGACCTGGGCGGCGCTGCCGCGCGCGGCCGCCGCCCGCGGTTTCGCGGCGGGCCTCTCCTTATCGATGTGCGGGTCTCTGGGCATTAACCTTTACAGTGCCGAAAGCTGACCAGGACGTCAGCCCTGCAATGCGGAAAGGTCCCGCGACAAATCGGCCGGTTGCTCACCCCCAGGGTCCGCGCGAGCCGGGTGGCACCGAGCCGGCTGAAGGGACGGAGCCGCGACCGCTGCGGCGGGGCTCGTCGGGCGTGGCCATGGCCGCCGCGGCCCAGGGTCCGGCGGCGCCACGCGGCGCCGGATCGATGTCCGAGGCATCGTTGCCCATGCGCTGCGCCATTTCCTGAAGCCGCGCGATGCGGTTCTCCAGGCTGGGATGGGTCGCGAACAGATTGTCCACCGCCTTCATATGCAGGGGATTGACGATGAAGAGCGGCGCCGTCGCGGGATTGGCTTCGGCCACCGCATTGGGGATGCGCCCGCTCGCCATGCCCAGCTTGCCGAGCGCGCTCGCGAGCCAGAGCGGCTGGCCGCAGATCTCCGCGCCGCGCCGGTCGGCCTCATATTCGCGCGAGCGGCTGATGCCGAGCTGCACCAGCGTGGCGGCGAGGGGCGCCACCACCATCACCACGATCGTGCCCAGCACGCCCAGCGGATTGTCGCGGCCCCGCCCCATGAAGAAGGCGAAATTGGCGAGCATGCCGATGGCGCCCGCGAGCGTCGCGGTCACGGTCATGATCAGCGTGTCGCGATGCTCCACATGGGAGAGCTCATGGGCGATGACGCCGGCGAGCTCCCGCCGGTCGAGCAGCTGCAGCAGCCCGGTGGTGGCACAGACCGCCGCCTTGCTCGGGCTGCGGCCGGTCGCGAAGGCGTTGGGCTGCGGATTCTCGACGATGTAGGTGCGCGGCATGGGCAGGCCGGCGCGCTGCGCCAGCTCGCCCACGATGCCGACGAACTCGGGCGCCGACCGGGCGTCGACCTCGCGCGCGCGATAGAGGCTCAAGACCATTCGGTCGCTGTTCCAGAGCGCGAACAGGTTCATGCCCAGCGCCAGGAGGAAGGCGACCGCCATGCCCTGGGCGCCGCCGATCACCCAGCCCACGGCCACGAACAGCGCGGTCATGACCGCGAGAAGCAGGGCGGTGCGGAAATAGGGCATGGGCTTGGCGTCGCTCCGGTTCGGGTCGTGGGCCAGGACTGGCGCTCGCCAGCCTCCCGACCCTCCATCAACTATGGATTAAGTCCCGTCGGTTCAAGCATCTGGCCAGGGGCCCTCCAGGCCGGTCTTGCCGCTCCGACGCCGGATGCCTAGCTTTGAGCCATGCCCCAGACGCCCCCGACCCAGCCCCCGACAGCGCCCGAGCCGGCCCCCGACAGCACGACGCCGGCGGCCGATCCGCTCAAGCCCGTGAGCCCGAAAGTCCGCGAGATCGGCGGCCCGAAAGGTCCCGAGCCGACCCGCTATGGCGACTGGGAGGTCGGCGGCCGCTGCAGCGATTTCTAGGACTCCCTGCCTCCTGCCCTCAGGACTGAACTCCCTTCTGAGATGGACAAACGGACATTTTCCCGTTCCATAATTGGACGGGGGTTCGACGGAGGGGGTGAGGCATGCGGGTTCAGGTCGCCGCGATTCTGGTCGCGGTCGTCGTCGCGCTGTGCAGCGCGGGCGTCGTTCATGCGGATGGCAAGGGCGGGCAGGGAAGCACGTCATCGGGCACCGGCGGGTCCGGCACCTCGTCGGGCAGCGGCTCGTCGGGCGGCGGCACCGGCACCGCCCCCACCAACGGCCCGTTCGCGCCGATGTCGGTGCAGGGCTGGGATGGCGGCGCCTATCACAATTCCAGCGGCGAAACCTACTGCGAGCTCTATGACGACTATGGCAGCAACACCTCGCTGCTGGTCGGCTGGGACAAATACGGCTTCTATCTGCTGATCACCGATCCCAACACCCTGAAGCTCGAAGAGTATGCCGACCTCGAGGTGCTGGTGAGCATCGACAAGCTTTATAAGGGAAAGGTGACGGCCTTCTCCTACGAGACCGACGTGCTCGAGCTCGATTTCGGCGACGACCGCAAGGCGATCAACGCGCTGCGCAAGGGCGAGAAGCTGGTCCTCGAGGAATGGGACCATTTCTACACGCTCTACGGCACGGGTGCCGCCATCGCCGCAGTCGAGGATTGCTTCAACCGGTACCGGTGAGGGACGAGGGAGAGCGCTCTATCGTCACCCCCGTCATTACCGTCATCCCCGCGAAAGCGGGGAGATGGATTCACACTCCAAGTGCAACACTTGGCTGCAGAAGATTTCAGCGGGGCTGTGCCAGTCAAGGCATTTGCGCGGGGTGTTGTTGTAGGCGCGGACCAGATTTGAGAGTTGGCGTGTGGTGAGGGTGTCGAGGTTGGTTTTTCTGGGGATGTTGCGGCGCAATCGCCCGATGGCGTTTTCGACGCCCCCTTTCTGCCAGGGAGCATAGGGGTCGCAGAAGAAGGTCTGGATATCGAGGCGGTGGAGCTCGTAGTGACGGGCGAACTCGGTGCCATTGTCGAAGGTGATGGTCTGGCGCAGGGATTGGGGCAGAGGCCCGAGCAAGCTGGCGATAGCGTCGGCGATCGGCTCGGCATGCTTGCCGTTGGACCGGCCGACGATGAGCAGGCGGGAGGATCGCTCATGCAAGGCGAGGAGGGCCTGGCCGTAGCGGGTGAACATCATGAGATCGGCTTCCCAGTTGCCGGCGACCGAACGGTCCCCGACGGCGGCGGGTCTTTCTGCAATGGAAACACGATCTTGGATGTGCAGGGCCGAGCTGCCGCCCTTGCGGCCGCGGCGGCCGCGTTTGCTCTTGGCGCGGGGCAGGTAATGGCGCCAGCGATAGTCCTTGTGGCGGGTGATCTGGGCCTGGATGAAGCGGTAGATGCTCTCCGGGCTGATGACGTGCCGGCCCTGCTGGCGTTCGAGCCAGCCGCAGACCTGCTCGGGCGACCAGCCTTTCTTCAGGCCGTCGAGGACTTGCCGGCGCAACTTGGCGTCACGTTCCAGACGCGAGCCTCGCCAGCGCCGGGCCCGGGTCTGCTGCTGGGCGTAGACGGCCCGATAGCCGATCTGACGGCCGGTGTTTCGCTTCAGCTCCCGAGAAATCGTCGATGCTGGGCGATCCAGAGCTGCAGCGATCTGGCGGATCGAGTGGTCTTTGGCCTGAAGGCTGGCAAGGATGGCGCGCTCTTCGGCCGAGAGCTGAGTGTATTTTGTTCCCATGGCAACACCCTAATCTGGTGTTGCACTTCGTTTGAAAATTCAGCGGACCCATCCTGATCCAGCACAACGAATGGGACCATGGGCCCCCGCTTTCGCGGGGATGACCATGGTGGATCACTCCGCCGCCTTCGGCAGCGCCGCGGTGCGCGTCATCAGCGCGTCGAACTCGGTCTCCGGTTGGAAGATCGAGAGATGCGCCGGCTGGCGGATTCCCGGCGTCATCTTCGCGTCCGGCACGGCCGCCCCCACCACGGTGCGGATCGGCAACACGCCGGCCCAGATCGGCAGCGCGTAATCCTCGTCATCATCGCTTGGCCCGCCGGTGCGGATCTTGGCCGAGGCTTCCTCGATCTTCATGCCGATCACGGTCGTGCCTTTGACTTCCTGCTTCGTCGCCGGACGCAGCTCGGCCCAGCGGCCGGGGAAGATGCGTTCGACGAAGGCTTCGAAGGCGGCCATCTTCGCCTCGGGCTCGTCGACGAAGAAGGCGCGGCCGAAGGCCATCACCGAGCGGTAGTTGATCGAGTGATGGAAGCCCGAGCGCGCCAGCACCAGCCCGTCGAGATGCGTCACCGTCACCGAGCAGGGGATGCCTTCGCCCACATGCTCGAGCATCCGGCTCGCGGCCGAGCCGTGCCAATAGAGAAAGTCGCCCTCGCGCCAATAGGCGGTGGGCGTGACGAAGGGCTGGCCGTCGATCACATAGCCGATATGGGCGATCAGCCCGGCATCGAGCACCTTGAAGACGGTCTCGCGGTCGTAATGGCCGCGCTTGTTCAGCCGCTTCACGCGCGAAACTTCGGTCGGCTCGAAACTGCCCTCGGGCGGTTCCGAGGTCTTCCCGCCATAGCTGCCGGGGCTGGTCATCGCTCACGTCTCCTGAGGCTGGGTTCCATCGATCCTAGTCCCTTTCATGCCCCTTAACTGGCCTCTTCAAAAGGTCCGGTTTCGGATAACTTATGGATCCACTTAGGACTCGGGAGGGAGGGCCATGCCGCGCCGCGCCGACCGTATGCCCTTGCTCGATCTCGATATCGACGAGGGTGCGCCGACCCCGCTGCACCGCCAGCTCTATGAGGGCCTGAGCAAGGCGATCCTGGCCGGGCGCTTGCCGCCGCACGGCCGGTTGCCCTCGAGCCGCGCGCTCGCGACCGAGCTGGGCCTCTCGCGCAACACGGTCCTCACCGCCTTCGAGCAATTGGCGAGCGAAGGCTATCTCGAGGCCCGCCAGGGGTCAGGCAGCCGGGTCGCGGCCATGCTGCCCGACCCGCTGCCGCCCGCGGCGACGCGGAGCGCCCTCGCACGGCGCGGATCTCCGCCGCCGAAGACCGCGCCCGCGGCCGGCGCGCGCCTCTCGCGGCGCGGCACGGCGCTCTCGGCCGCGACCTCGGCGCGGGCCACGCGCGGCGACGGCGCCTTCGCGCCCGCCATCCCCGATCTCGACGTCTTTCCTTTCGAGCTCTGGTCGCGGCTCCTGGCGAAGAGCTGGCGCCGGCCGACGCTCGCCATGGCCTCGGGCCGCGATGCCGCGGGCCATCTCCCCTTGCGCGCGGCCATCGCCGATTACCTGCGCCGCGTGCGCGCGGTGCGCTGCGAGCCCGAGCAAGTGATCCTGCTCTCCGGCATCCGCCAGGCGGTCGATCTCGCGGTGCGGCTGCTGCTCGATGCGGGCGACAAGGTCTGGATCGAGGAGCCCGGCTATGCGGGCGTGCGCGAGGTGCTGCGCGCGGCCGGCGCCAGGCTGGTGCCGGTCCCGATCGACAGCGAAGGTCTCTCCGTCAGGACCGGCGCGAAGAAGGCGCCCGATGCGCGCCTGGTCTGCGTGGCGCCCTCGCATCAATATCCGCTGGGCACGGTGATGACCTTGGGCCGGCGGCTCGAGCTGCTGGCCTGGGCGCGCCAGGCCGGCGCCTGGATCGTCGAGGACGACTATGACAGCGAGTTCCGCTATGCGGGCCGGCCGCTCGCAGCTCTCCAGGGTCTCGACGAGGATGGCCGCGTGATCTATGTCGGCAGCTTCTCGAAGGTGCTGTTCCCGTCGCTGCGGCTGGGCTATCTCGTGGCGCCGCCGGCGCTGGTCGAGGGCTTCACCGCGGCGCGCTCGACGCTCGACGATCATGCCGCGATGACCGCCCAGCCGGCGCTCGCCGCCTTCATCGCCGAGGGACATTTCGCCGCCCATATCCGGCGCACGCGCAAGCTCTATGCCGCACGCCAGGCGGCGCTCTTGAAGGCCGCCGATCGCCATCTGCAAGGGCTGCTCGATCTGGCGCCGGCCTCGGCCGGCATGCATCTGCTGGCGGGATTGGCGCCGCAACTCGCAGCGCGGATGGACGACCGCGCCGCCACCGCGCGGGCCGCGGCGCAAGGCATCACCGTGGCGCCGCTCTCGGCCTTCCACATGACCCATCCCCGCCGCCAGGGATTGCTGATGGGCTATGCCGGCGTGCCGGAGGAAGCGATCGAGCCCGCGGTGATCAGGCTCGCCGCCGCGCTGCGGGCCTGAGGCCGTTCGGGCTCAGCCTCGATTCATCCGGTTGTTGATCAGGTCCGACACCACCGCCGGGTCGGCCAGGGTCGAGATGTCGCCGAGATTGCCGTATTCGTTCTCGGCGATCTTGCGCAGGATGCGGCGCATGATCTTGCCCGAGCGCGTCTTGGGCAGGCCCGGCGCGAACTGCAGCAGGTCGGGCGAGGCGATCGGGCCGATCTCCTTGCGCACCCAGGCGATCAGCTCCTTGCGCAACGCCTCGCTCGGCTGCTCGCCGCTGTTGAGCGTGACATAGGCGTAGATCCCCTGGCCCTTGATGTCGTGCGGATAGCCCACGACGGCGGCTTCGGCGACCTTCGGAAAGGCGACCAGCGCGCTCTCGACCTCAGCGGTGCCGAGGCGATGGCCCGAGACATTGATCACGTCGTCGACGCGGCCCGTGATCCAGTAATAACCGTCCTCGTCGCGCCGGCAGCCGTCGCCGGTGAAATATTTGCCCTTATAGGCGGAGAAATAGGTCGCGGCGAAACGCGCATGATCGCCATAGAGCGTGCGCGCCTGGCCCGGCCAGGAATCGGCGATGCAGAGATTGCCCTCGGCGACGCCCTCCATGACATTGCCGTTGGCATCGACGATCTCGGGCTTGATGCCGAAGAGCGGTTTGGTCGCAGAGCCGGGCTTGAGGGCCGTGGCGCCGGGCAGCGGCGAGATGAGAATCCCGCCGGTCTCGGTCTGCCACCAGGTATCGACGATCGGGCAGCGCTCGTCGCCCACCACGCGGTGATACCAGAGCCAGGCCTCGGGGTTGATCGGCTCGCCGACCGATCCCAGGAGCCGGAGCGACTTCCGGCTGGTCTTCTTCACCGGTCCCTCGCCCTCGCGCATCAGCGCGCGGATCGCGGTTGGCGCCGTGTAGAAGATGTCGACCTTGTGCTTGTCGATCACCTGCCAGAAGCGCGAGGCGTCCGGATAATTCGGCACGCCTTCGAACATCAGCGTGGTGGCGCCGTTGGCGAGCGGGCCATAGAGGATATAGCTGTGGCCCGTGACCCAGCCCACATCGGCCGTGCACCAGTAGATATCGCCGTCGTGATAGTCGAACACGTAGCGGTGGGTCATGGCCGCATAGACCAGATAGCCGCCGGTCGTGTGCAGCACGCCCTTGGGTTTGCCGGTGGAGCCGGAGGTGTAGAGGATGAAGAGAGGATCCTCGGCGCTCATCGCGACAGGCGGGCAATCGCGGCCGACCTGCGACACTTCCTCGTGATACCAGTGGTCGCGGCCCTCGACCCATTTGATGGTGCCGCCGGTGCGCCTCACCACAATGCATGTTTTCACGGACGGGCAGCGGGCAAGCGCCTCGTCGACATTGGCCTTGAGCGGAATCTTGCGGCCGCCGCGCAGGCCCTCGTCGGCGGTGATGACGCAGTTGGAATCGCAATCCTGGATGCGGCCGACCAGGCTTTCGGGCGAGAAACCGCCGAACACCACTGAATGGATCGCGCCGATCCGGGTGCAGGCCAGCATCGCATAGGCCGCCTCCGGGATCATCGGCATGTAGATCGTGACCCGGTCGCCCTTCTTGATGCCATGCTTCTTCAGCACATTCGCGAGGCGGCAGACATTGTCGTGCAGCTCCGAGTAGGAGACATGCTTCTGCTCCTGCGGGCTGTCGCCCTCCCACAGGATCGCGGTCTGGTCGGCCCTGAGCGCCAGATGGCGGTCGACGCAATTGGCCGAGACATTCAGGGTCCCGTCATAGAACCAGCGGATCCGCACATCGCCGTTGAAATCCACGTCCTTCACCTTGGTGAAGGGCTTCACCCAGTCGACGAGCTTTCCCTGCTCGCCCCAGAAGGCCTCGGGATCCACCATCGAAAGGTGATAGAGGCTCTCGTACTTCTCCTGGTCGATCCAGGCGGTCCGGGCCAATTCTTCGGGTACGGGGAGCAGGGTCGGGCTGGTCATGGCGGCGGGCAACTCCCTGGGAAAGCCTGCCCTTTTGGGCCCCGGTTCCGGGTTGCGGAGATCGGATCGTCCCCGCATCCGGCCGGAGGGCGATGCGGTTTCCCGTGCCTCGCCAAGGGCTTGAAGGAAAGGAATATTGACGGAAGCGGGCGGCGCGAACAAGCGTCTGTCCGGACGGAGAAGATTCCCATCTGCGGGCCGCCGCCGGGCCGCGCCCCGGGCTTCTATACTTCCGCATAGAGAGCTGGTTAGGCCTCCGTTAACAGCCGCCCCCTAATTTCGCGACATTGCGCCATACATCTTTTGGTCAAGGGGCTGCTTCAAATGGCTATCAGGCTTTCGGTCGGGACTCGCTTCTATGTCGTGAGCGGCTTGAGCGCGTTCCTGCTTGCCGTCACGGCCGGCGTCGGTCTGTGGGTCTCCGGCGAACAGGAAGCCCAGCTCGCCGATGTGGTGGTGACCTCGACCGCGCTTCGCAATCACATGGAAGCCGACATGATGCATGACGCCCTGCGCGCCGACGTCATTTCGGCCCTGCGCGACGGCATGAGCGGCGAAGCCGGCGCGCGCCAGGAGGTCGAGAACGATCTCGAGGAGCATGTGGCGAACTTCCACGACGCCCTCGATGCCAATTCGAAGCTGGCGTTGGGCGCCGACGTGAAAGCGGCGCTGGCCGAGGTGGCGCCCAAGCTCGACGCCTATATCGCGGGCGCGCAGAAGATCACCCAGGAAGCTTTCGATAATCCGGCCGTGGCCGCCACCGACTTCCCGAGCTTCATCGAGGAGTTCAAGGCGCTCGAGACGGCGATGGGCGATGTCAGCGAGAAGATCGAGGCGGCCGTCGGCGACGCGCAAGGCCATGCGGACTCCATGGGCCGTGTCGCCACGTTCTCGATCCTGATCGCGGCCGTGAGCGGCGTGCTGATCCTGCTGCTCTGCGCCGCGGCGCTGGTGCGTTCGATCGTGCGCCCGACCGTCGCCATGACCAACGCCATGAGCAAGCTCGCCCAGGGCGACATGGCGGTCGACATCCCCGCGCGTGAACGCCAGGACGAGATCGGCCGCATGGCCGCCGCCGTTCAGGTCTTCAAGGACAATGCCCTCAAGGCGGCCGAGCTGGCCACCGTGACGCGCCAGGAGCAGCAGGCGAAAGAAGCGCGCGCCCGGCGCCTGGACCAGCTCTCCGGGCAGTTCGATCAGAGCGTGTCGAGCCTGCTCCAGGAGGTCGAGGCGGCGATGTCGGGCATGAAGGAGATGGCCGGCACCATGACGCAGGCTGCGACCGAGACCTCGTCGAAGTCGGGCACCGTGACCCAGGCCGCGCAATCGGCCTCGAGCAATGTCAACACCGTCGCCAGCGCGACCGAGGAGCTGGCCGCGTCGGTCGGCGAGATCGGCACGCGGGTGCAGCGCTCGACCGAGATCGCGCAGAAGGCCGTGCAGGAGGCGAGCCACACCAACAGCACCGTTCAGGGGCTGGCGGCGGCGGCGCAGAAGATCGGCGAGGTCGTGAACCTCATCAACGACATCGCCTCGCAGACCAACCTGCTGGCGCTCAACGCCACGATCGAGGCGGCGCGCGCGGGCGAGGCCGGCAAAGGGTTCGCGGTGGTGGCCTCGGAAGTGAAGAATCTCGCCAACCAGACGGCGAAGGCGACCGAGGATATCGGCGCCCAGATCGCCGACATCCAGAAAGTGTCGGGCGATGCCGTGGCCGCCATTGGCGGCATCGGATCGACCATCGGCAGGATCTCCGAGATCGCGACCGAGATTTCCGCGGCGGTGGAGCAGCAGACGATCGCCACCAAGGAGATCGCGCGCAATGTCCAGGCCGCGGCCGACGGCACGCGGCAGGTGACGGGCAATATCAGCGCCGTCTCGGCCGCGGCCCAGCAGACCGGCACCTCGGCGCAGCAGATGCTGAGTTCGATCGAGCAACTGGCCGGCCGCGCCCAGGCGCTGGGGCGGGCGGTCAGCAGTTTCCTCGAGGATGTGCGCGCGGCCTGATCGCCAGGCACCATTCCCGACCCGCATCTTCTTCCTCCCCCTCATTGATGAGGGGGAGGGTTGCGCAGGCTTAGGCGAGACGAAGTCGAGCCTTAGCCGAAGCTGGGAGAGGGTGTGCTCGTAAGAAAGCCCACCTCTCCCAGCTTCGGGTAAGTCTCCGCTGCGCTCCGACTAACCCTTCGCAACCCTCTCCTCCCGCTTCGCGGGCGGAGAGGAGAGAAACAATGATCATAACCTGCCGAATGAGCTGCGATTCCGTCGCACACTTCTCAGCAGGATTCTGAAACAGGCAACAACAGCCAGCCGGCCTCGCTCATGATCGTAAAGGGCTGCAGCGACTTGCCTTTGCAGGGACCTCTGACGCAATAGCCGTCGTCGGTGCGGAACAGCGCCCCATGCGTGCTGCAGAGAAAGCGCTGGCGGTCGCTGGTGAGGAACCGATCCGGAAACAGCTCCAGCGGCGTGCCCTGATGCGGGCAGGCATTGCGATAGGCGAAGACCTGCTCGCCGCGGCGATAGACGAAGAAATCGAGTCGGGCCGGGCCTTCGCCGATCAGGAAGCCGCGCGCCGTTCCGTCCGGGATCTCGTCGATCCGGCAGAGGCGCATCGCTTCCGACATTGTCGCGGCTGGATCGGCGGGGATGAAAGACTCCTTCGCGTCAGGCGGAGATGGTGCCGACGATCAGTTCGAGACGCGGCCCCACCTCGGCGAAACCGCAGCTCCGGTAGAAATCGTAGGTGGCCTGCGAGCGGGGCATGTCGGGAGCGCCCACCTCCAGGAACGGCCAGTCTCTGCGCAGGGCTTCCGACCGGGCGGCTTCGATCAGGGCGCGCCCCAGGCCCAGCTTGCGAGCCGATGGCTGCACATAGAACTCGTTGATCTCGCCGAAAAATCCGCCGGCATAGACCGCGACGCATTGCGACACGGTCAGCAACCCGACGGTCTCGCCGGTCGGCGATTGCGCGAGGAACGCCGCATAGATGTCCTCGGCCGGCAGCAGCTTCGCCGCCGCGGCCCGATAGATCGGCCGCCGCGCCTCGCCGAATTCGGTTCCATAGATCTCGTCGAACAGAGCCGTGACCAGATCGCCGACGAGGTCGGCATCACCTGTCGTCGCCTGGCGGATCGAGCGGGCGGAAGCGATCGCCATCATTCACTCGGGCTTCACGCCGCCCATCTTGCAGATGAGCTTCCAGGCGGCGGCATCGACCGGCTGGACCGACAGGCGCGAGTTCTTGACCAGCGCGATATCCTTGAGCTTGGGCTCCGCCTTGATCGCGGTCAGCGCGACCGGCGTCTTCATCGGCGCCACCGGCTTCAGATCCACCATCACGAACTTGCCGGTCTTGTCCGAGGGATCGGGATAGGCCGGCTTGGTGATCTCGGCGATGCCCACCACGGCCAGCCCTTCGTTCGAATGGTAGAAGAAGGCACGATCGCCGACCTTCATCGCCTTGAGATTGGCGGCGGCCTGATGGTTGCGCACGCCGTCCCAGCCGGCCTTGCCCTCCTTCACCAGCCGCTCCCAGGAATAGGCCGAGGGTTCCGACTTCACCAGCCAATAGGCCATCGCCACTCTCCCTGCCCTTCGATCAGCCGCGCTCGATGACCTTGCGCCAGGGCCGCACGTCGACCGAGGCGAACAGGCCGGCCTTGGCGTAAGGGTCGCTCTTGAGGAAACCATCCACCGCGGCCCGATCGTCGAATTCCAGGATGAAGAGGCTGCCTGCCATCTGCTGCCCGTCGTCGCTGAGAAGGGGGCCGGCGAGGACGATCTGGCCGCTGTGCTTCTTCAGGAATTCGAGATGGGCCGGCCGGTTCTCCGCGCGAACGGCGGCATGACCGGGCTTGTCCAGGCAGTAGGCGACGTAAAGCATGGCGATTCCTTGAAAATCACGGAGAACAACGGGTGAATGGCCGGGGAGCCTAACCCGGATCGAGGTCTTTTGGCCATGTCCGCAGGGAGAACCGGCAGGGCCCGGAAACCGCGGATGAACCGGCTACCAAAAAGCGACAAATTATTAACGAATTGGCAGGGAGAATGAATCGGGGCGATCTGTCTTCGCCCCGCCGCCCGCCCCGAGGCCCTCGGGGACGGAGGCGGATTTTCATCGGGCCGCCATCACGGGGGGAGGAGCGGAGCCCGCAAGCATCCATGTCTGCCTCGCACCCCGTCATCCGCCGTTGGTTCCTCCTTCTGGGTCTGGCGCTCGCTCTGCTTCTGGGCGTGGCGGCGGCGGCCACGACCGTGGCCGAGCTGCAGCGCCGCAAGGCCGAAGAGCAGATCGCCACCGTCAATGGCAGCGCCCAGCAGAGCCGGCTCGCCCTGCAGATCGCGCTCCTGGCGCAGGACATCGCGCGCACGGCCGACAGCCGGGACCAGGCCCGCATGCGGATCGCGGCCGACCGGCTCTCCGAGATCCATCAGCGCCTGGTCGATCGCGTGCAGAGCCTCGGGCCCGCGGCGCAGGAACTGGCGGCCTTCTATAGTACCGACGAGGTCGCGCTGGAGTTCACCCTGCAGCGCTTCATCACCCAGGCGCATACGCTCTCGATGCTGCCGGCGACCCTGCTGAAGCCGGGCCGGATCGAGATGCAGGCGATCGCCGACAGCTATCCGCGACTGCTGGCGGCCCTCGATGCCGAGACGGAAGCCTGGCAGCATTACGAGGAACGGCTGCATCGCGAGCTGGGCCGGATGCAGATCCTCGAGCTCATCCTGTTCGCGGGCGTGGTGCTCGCCATCGCGCTCCTGGTGTTCCGGCCGATGCTGCGCTCCTTGCGCGAACATATGGGCGCGCTCGAGGATCTGAACACGACGCTCGAGCGCCGCGTCGCCGAACGAACCGCCATCGCCGAAGCGCGCGCGCGCGAGCTGGTCCACTCGGAATCGGCCTTGCGCGAAACCGACGCGCGGATCCGCGGGATCCTCGAGAATGTCGCCGACATGGTGATCACGGTCGACGGCTGGGGCCGGATCGAATCCTTCAACCCGGCCGCCGAGCGCGGCTTCGGCTATTCGTTCGCCGAGGTCGCGGGCTCGGATGTCTCCATGCTGCTGCCCGACAGCCCCGGCGGTGCCGGCGGCATGCAGCTCCTGCGCCGTATCGCCGGCCCCGAGGGCGAGCCTCACAACATCCAGCTCAACGAGATGTCGGCGCGCCGCAAGGACGGCTCGCAGTTCCCGGTCGAGCTGGCGGTGGGCCGGGTGCGGCTGGGCGACCGCCAGTTGATGATCGGCACGCTGCGCGACATCTCCGCTCGGCGCGAGGCCGACAGCACCCTGCGCCTCGCCAAGGAGGACGCGGTCGCCGCCAACCGCGCCAAATCGCAGTTCCTCGCCAACATGAGCCACGAGCTGCGCACGCCGCTCAACGCCATCATCGGCTTCTCCGAGATCCTGGAGAAGGAGATGTTCGGTCCCTTGGGCGTGGCGACCTATGCCGACTACGCGCGCGACATCCGCCAGAGCGGCGAGCATCTGCTGGCCGTCGTCAACGACATCCTCGATCTGTCGCGCATCGAGGCCGGCCGCATGGAGCTCTCCGACCTCGAGGTCGATATCGGTGAGCTGATCTCGGCCTGTCTGCGTATGGTCAGCGTGCGCGCCGAGGAGCGCGAGGTCGCCATCGTCACCGACCTCCGCTGCCTGCCGCTCTCGGTGCGCTGCGACATGCGTTCGGTCAAGCAGGCTTTGCTCAACCTCCTCACCAACGCGATCAAGTTCAACAAGCGCGGCGGCAGCATCACCATCCGCACCGATCTCGCGGCCGATGGCTGGCTCGACCTCCTGGTCATCGACACCGGCATCGGCATGAATCCCGAGGACATCCCCTCGGCGCTCACGCCTTTCGTGCAGGTGAGCAGCTCGCTCTCGCGGACCTATGAAGGGACGGGGCTGGGGTTGCCCCTGGCCAAGTCGCTGATCGAGCTCAATGGCGGCAAGCTGCTGCTCGAGAGTGCGCTCGATGTCGGCACCACCGTGACCTTGCGCATCCCGCCCGACCGCATCATCAGCCAGATCGACCCGCCGCGCGAAGCCGCCGCCGGCTAGGGGCCGAGGCGCTCCGTTCCTCTGCTGTCATCGCCGGACTTGATCCGGCGATCCAGGGCCAAGGGCGTGATCTCGACAAAGTCTGGATTGCCGGATCAAGTCCGGCAATGACAGAACAACGCTCAGCCCTCGGCGCGGAAAGGCCGCGACAGCAGCGCGCCGATCGCGGTCTCGATGGCGGCGCCGCGATTGAGGATGTCATCCACCGCCGTGGCGATCGGCATGTCGATGCCCGCAGCCTCCGCTTGGGCGCGCAAGACCGAGGCGGTCCAGATTCCCTCCGCGACGCTGCGCCGTCCCGCCTGATAGTCGGCGAGACTCTTGCCTTCGCCGAGCGCGATGCCGAGCGAGAGATTGCGCGACTGCCGGCCGCTGCAGGTCAGGACCAGATCACCCAGTCCCGACAGGCCCATGAGCGTCTCCGGTTTGGCGCCGCGCGGCACGGCGAAGCGCATCATCTCGGCCAGCCCGCGCGCGATGAGCGCGGCGCGCGCATTGTCGCCGAGCCTGCGGCCGATCACGATGCCGCAGGCGATCGCCAGCACGTTCTTGATGGCGCCGCCGAGCTCGACGCCGGTGACATCCCCCGACCAGTAGAGACGAAAACGCGGCGCGGCCAGCGCCTCCACGATCGCCTGGCCCAGCGCCGCATCGGTCGCGGCGACGGTGGCGGCCGTCGGGAGATCGGCTGCGACCTCGCCGGCAAAGGTGGGTCCGCTCAAGACCGCGACCGGCACGCCCGGCAAGGTCCGGGCCAGCAATGCCGTCATGGTCAGTCCGCTGCTCTGCTCGATGCCCTTGGCGCAGATCACCACCGGCCGGCCTTGCGGCCAGATCGGCACGAGCCTCTCGCTGACCTCGCGCAGATGCTGGGCGGGAACGGCCAGCAGCAAGGCGTCGCAGTCGCGCATCGAGGCGAGATCGGCACTCGCACCGATGCGCGAATCGAGAGTGATGCCGGGGAGATAATCCGGATTCTCGTGGAGCGCCGCGATCAGCGCTGCGATCTCCGGACGATGGGCCCAGAGGCGGGCCTCGCGGCCGGCGCGCAGGGCAGCGACCGCCAGTGCCGTGCCCCAGGCGCCGGCGCCGAGGACGCCCCATCGCTGCAGCGTCATCGTCATGCCTTGACGCCGGCCCCGGCCGCGCGCGGCGCGGTCGGGTCGAGCGGCCAGCGCGGCCGTGCCGCGAAATCGAGACCGTCGCCGTCGGCATGGGCCTGCCCGCTTTGCAGCCGTTCGATTCCGGCCCAGGCGATCATCGCGGCATTGTCGGTGCAAAGTCCGAGAGGCGGCGCCACCAGCGGAAGGCCCTTCGCCCGCGCGACCTCATCCAGCGCCTGGCGGATGCGTCCATTGGCGGCGACGCCGCCGGCCACCACCAGGGCGGTCAGCCCGCCGCCGGTCGCCGCGACGAGGTCGAGCGCGTTGGCGGTGCGATCCGCCAGCACCGCCGCAATCGCCTCCTGCAGCGCCAGCGCCAGCCCGTCGCGCTCGCGCTCGGGCAGGCGGCCTTCGACCGCCAGCTCTTCGGCGCGCTGGCGCAGCGCGGTCTTGAGACCGGAGAAGGAAAAATCGCAGCCGGGGCGGCCCAGCATCGGGCGCGGCAGGCCATAGCGCTTCGGGTCGAGGCCCGCTTCGGCTGCACGCCGGGCCGCCTGCTCGATCGCGGGCCCGCCCGGATAGCCCAGTCCCAGCAGCTTCGCCCCCTTGTCGAAGGCCTCGCCGGCTGCGTCGTCGACCGTGGTGCCGAGGCGCCGGTAGCGCCCGACGCCGTCGACCCGCAGCAGCTGGCAATGGCCGCCCGAGACCAGCAGCAGCAGGAAGGGAAACCCGACGCCGGGATCGAGTCGCGCCGAGAGGGCATGGCCCTCGAGGTGATTGATCGCAAGGAAGGGACGGCCGAGCGCCAGCGCCATGGCCTTGCCCATCGTCACGCCGACCAGCACGCCGCCGATGAGGCCGGGGCCCGCGGTCGCGGCGATGGCGTCGATATCGTTGGCCGCGAGGCCCGCTTGTTCCAGCGCCTGGCCGATCAGCCGGTCGAGCTGGGTCAGATGGCTGCGCGCAGCGATCTCCGGCACCACCCCGCCGAACGGCCGGTGCTCCTTCAGCTGCGACAGCACGAGCTCGACGATCCGCTCGCGCTTCTCGTTCACGATCGCGACCGCGGTCTCATCGCAACTGGATTCGATACCTAGAACACGCATGACGCGACTCGGGCGAGACGGAAGGGGCGGGCGGATCGGAAGAGCCTGCCATCGCTGGCGGGAAACCCGTGCCAGGGAAAGGCCATGGCGGGCGCGATCCTAGTCGCGAGGGCGGGTTGCCGCCAGCCATGCGAGTCGCGGCCGATGGACGCCTTGATTCAGCCCGCAAATTGACATTGGCGGCCCAAAAACCGCCCCGGCGGGGCCGCTTGCCAGCGGCCGGCCAAAGCCCTAAAGCTGGGCTTCAACAGGCATTTCGCCCAGGACGGCCGATGAAATCGAGTCGCAGGCAATGACAGGCGCACGCGTCCGAATCGGCACCCGCGGCAGCCCTCTGGCACTGGCCCAGGCGCATGAGTTGCGCGACCGGCTCAGGGCCGCGCATGATGCGTTGCGCGTCGCCGATGCGATCGAGATTCGAATCATCAAGACCACCGGCGACAAGATCCAGGACCGGCCCTTGACCGAGATCGGCGGCAAGGGGCTGTTCACCAAAGAGATCGAGGAGGCGCTGATCGATCGGCAGATCGACATGGCGGTTCATTCGATGAAGGATGTGGAGACGCGTCTGCCGGAAGGTCTCGAGATCCCAACCCTGCTGGAGCGCGAGGATCCGCGCGACGCGCTGATCGCGCGCGAAGGCAGCAGCCTCGCCACCCTGCCGAAGGGAACGGTGGTCGGCTCCGCCTCGCTGCGGCGCAAGGCGCAGATCCTACTGCATCGCCCCGACCTCCCCGTGGTCAATCTGCGCGGCAATGTCGGCACGCGGCTGCAGAAGCTGGCCGAAGGCAAGATCGGCGCCACGCTCCTGGCGCTGGCGGGCCTGCGGCGGCTGGGCATGGAAGACAAGGTGACGGCGCTGCTCTCGACCGACGAGATGCTGCCGGCCCCCGGCCAGGGCGCCATCGGCATCGAGATCCGGTCCGACGACGAGGAGGCCCGGCACTGGCTGGCACCGCTCGATCATCGCGCGACCCATATCGCCGTCACGGCGGAACGTGCGCTGCTCGCCACGCTCGACGGTTCCTGCCGCACGCCGATCGCCGCCCTGGCCGAGATCAGCCATGACCGTCTTTCCTTGCGGGCCCTGATTGCGCTGCCCGATGGCAGCCAGCACCACCGCGAGACCGTCGAGGGGCCCGTCGCGCAAGCCGCGCAATTGGGACGCAAGGCCGGCGAGGCGCTGCGCAGCAAAGCCGGCGCCGCCTTCTTCGCCCGGCTGCAGGAAGCCTGAGAGGCGAACCCAGGAAAACCACCATGGCGCTGACAGCTCTCATCACCCGACCCGATGACGACGCCGAACCGCTGGCCGCGGCGCTGATCGCGCGCGGCATCACGGTCGTGCGCGAGCCCCTGCTCGCGGTCAAGCCCGTCGCCGATGCCGTGGTCGATCTCGAGGGCGTGCAGGCGCTGCTCTTCACCAGTGCCAATGGCGTGCGCGCCTTCGCCAATCTTTCCCAGCGCCGCGATCTCCCGGTCTTCGCGGTGGGCGACAACACCGCGCGCACCGCGCGCGCCACCGGCTTCGACAATGTCGAGAGCGCCGCCGGTGCGGTCGACGATCTGGCGCGGCTGGTCGCGCGCCGGCTCGATCCCAAGCGCGGCGCCTTGTTCCATGCGGCGGGCTCGGCCGTTGCCGGCGATCTCGCGGGCCTGTTGAGCGAGAAGGGCTTCGAGCTCAGGCGCGTCATGCTCTATTCGGCCGATCAGGCGGCCGCGCTGACCGATGATGCCAGGACGCGACTCGAGCACGGCGAGATCGGCCTGGTCCTGCTGTTCTCGCCGCGCACGGCCGAGACCTTCGTGACGCTGGTGCGCGGTGCCGGCGACGCCGCGGTCCAGGGGATCGGGCAGGCGACGGCACTCTGCCTCAGCCCCGCCGTCGAGAAGGCGGCGCAAGGCCTGCCCTGGCGTTCGCTCCTGACGGCGGAGAAAGCCGATCTGCCCTCGATGTTGCGGCTGGTCGACCAGGCCGCCGAGGCGGCGCGGCCGGTTGTCAGCAGTGCCGCCACGCGCGACACGGCCAATGCCGGCGACACGCCGGCGCCGGCCGATATCGAGGCCGCCTTGAAGCGGATGGCGCGCCGTCCGCCGCCGGCGCGACGCTTCGCGCTGGTGGCAGGGCTCCTGATCCTGGTGGTGGCCGTCGTCGCCTCCCGGCCGCTCTGGCAACCCTTCATCGATCGCCTGACGACGACCTCGGAAACGGTGGTTCCCGCCTCGACCGACAGCGCCGGCACCGGCACGACCTCGACGGCCGCCGGCGCCTCGAACGATACCAGCCTCGCCGCCGTCAAGGCGGAGGCGGCCCAGCTCGAAAGCGATCTCGCCCTGATGCAGGCCGCGATGGAACGGGCGGCGACCGAGCGCCAGGCGCAATGGGAGCGCATCGGCGCGCTCGAGAAGCAGATGGGCGATCTCAGCCCGAAGCTGGACGCGCTGGTCAAGGCGCAGGCCGAGCTGCAGGACAAGATGGGACAGCAGACCTCGGGTGCAGCGACCGCTGCACCGGCGCTCCCTGAGGATATCGCGGCCCTGCCGGGCGAAATCGCGGATCTGCGTGCGAAGCTCGAGAGTCTCGCCGCCGCCGCGGCTCCGGCTCCGGCTCCGGCACCCAGCGAGGGCAGTGCCGACAACGCCGCACTCTCGAATCTGCAAACCTCGCTCGATCGGCTGTCGAACGAGAACGCGTCGCTCAAGGCGGCGCTCGACCAGGCGACGCAGCGCTTGAGCGCGCTCGACCAGCTGCAGCAGGAAAATGCCGCGCTGAAAGCCACGCTCGACCAGACCGCGCAGCGCCTGACGGCGCTGGAGGCGCGGCCCGTCGCCGCCACGGGCGAGGCCAAGAATGCGGCGCTGCTGCTGGCGACGGCGCAGCTCAAGAGCGCCATCGCGGCCGGACGCCCCTTCAATGCCGAGCTGCAGGCGGTCGACGGGCTCGCGGCCGACGATGACGGGCTGGCCGATGTCCTGACCAAGGCGCATCTGACCCTGGGGAACTTTGCGCCCCAAGGGCTGCCGACCGCCTCGACCTTGCTGCAGCAGGTGCCGGGCCTGGTGGATGCGGCGCTGGAAACGTCCGGCGGCGCGCTCGCGGAGACTCCCTCCGGCAAGGGCTGGCTCGACCGGCTGCTGTCCGGCCTGTCGAAGCTGGTCAAGGTCAGGCCCAGCGATGGCACCGCGACCGGCGACAACAATTCCGACCGGCTGGCGCGCGCCGAAAACGCCGCGGCGGCGGGCGACCTCGCGGCCACGAAGGCGGCGCTGGACGGCCTGACCGGGCCTGCGGCCGATGGGGTCAAGAGCTGGCGCGAGAACGCCGCCGCACGCCTCGCGGCCGATTCCACGCTCGATGGGCTCGAGCAGGCGGCCCTCGCCCGCGTCGCGGCCTCGCCTTCCACCGGCGGCGGCTGAGAGCAGGAGGACGCGCAAGGCCCATGCGCAGCACGCTCTGGTTTCTCCTGAAGCTTGCGATCCTGATCGCGGCGGCGATCTGGATCGCGGACCGGCCCGGCCATGTCAGCTTCGACTGGCTCGGCTGGCGCGTCGACACCAGCGTCGGCGTGCTGCTGGCCGCGCTGCTGTTGCTGATGGCGCTCGCGGCCGTGCTCTACCGGCTCTGGCATGTGATCGTGCGGGGACCCCGCCGGCTTTCCGAACGCCGCGGCGAACGCCAGCGCCTCAAGGGCTATCGCGCCCTGACGCAAGGCATGGTCGCGGTCGCGGCGGGCGACGCCGAAGAGGCCAAGCGTCAGGCGCGCATCGCGCATGGGCTGCTGAAGGAACCGCCCCTGACCTTGCTGCTGGCGGCTCAGGCGGCGCAGCTCTCCGGCGACGAGACGGCCGCAAGGCGTTATTTCACCGCCATGCTGGAGCGGCCCGAGACGGCCTTCCTCGGCATGCGCGGCCTGCTCAACCAGGCGCTCGCCAAAGGCGACACCGGCGAAGCCCTGAAGCTGGCCTCCAAGGCGCATGAAGAACGCCCGCAGGCCGGCTGGGCCGCGAAGGCGCTGCTCGATCTCGAATTGAAGCAGGGCGAATGGATCTCCGCGCGCCGCACGGCCAAGGCCGCCGAGAAGCTCAAGGTCATCGATCGCGAGCGCTATCGCCGCATCGAAGGCATTTCCTATCTCGAGCAGGCGCGGCTCGAGGCCGAAGCGGTGCGCGCCACGGCGCTGGCGCGCGATGCGGCGCGGCTCTTGCCGGATTTCGTGCCGGCCCTGGCGATCGAGGCGCGGGTGCTGGCGCGGGCCGGCCGCGAGCGCGAGGGCGAGAAGATTCTGGAGAAGGCCTGGAACCGCGGGCTCGGCCATCCGACCATCGCCAGCGCCTATGCCGCGATAAGGCCCAATGAAAGCGCGCTCGACCGGGCGCGGCGCTTCGAGAAGCTGACCCATGGACGGCCCGACGCGACCGAGAGCCGGCTGACACTGGCGGAAACCGCGATCGCCGCGGGGCTCTGGGGCCCGGCGCGAAGCAGCCTCGAGGCGGTGGCGGCAACGGAACGGTCGGCGCCCTCCTTGCGCCTCTGCCGGCTGATGGCCCGGCTCGAAGAAGGCGAGCATGGCGATCTGGCCGCCGCGCGGCGCTGGCTGATGGCGGCGGCCGATGCGCCGCCCGATCCCGCCTGGGTCTGCAATCATTGCGGGGCCACGGCCGGCGATTGGACCGCGCGCTGCGGCCACTGCGGCGAGTTCGACAGCCTGGCCTGGAAGGAAGGGGCTCGCGTGGTGCTGGCCCTGGGCGGGGTCGCGGGCGAGACGCGCAGCAGCGAAGCGCGCTTTCTGCCGGCAAGCCCGACGTCAGCCGCGCCGGCGCCGGCTGTGGCTGCCGCCGGCGATCCCAAGGCGGAGACCGGTGCTGCGCCGATCGACGCCGCGCGCCTCATCACCTGAGACAGAAAAAGAAAACGGCCGGCAGGGAACTCCGCCGGCCGTCTCCCGCGATTCGGAAATAGGCGCCTCAGGCGCGCCGGATCAAACGGAAGCCGACCAGCAGGATCACCGCTCCCAGGATGGCGACGAGCAGGCTGTGAAGATTGAAGCCGCTCACATCGCCGAAGCCGAGCTGGGTTCCGATGAAGCCGCCGATCACGGCGCCCACGATACCGATGACGATGGTGACGATGATGCCGCCCGGATCGTTGCCCGGCATGATGAATTTGGCCAAGGCGCCGGCCACGAGGCCGAGCAGGATCCACGAAAGAATGCCCATTGTCGAAACTCCCTTCTCTCCAGCCGGCCTCCCGAGGGAATGCCGATCGCCAAGCGCCCCCGTGACGCCGACAAGAACGCCAATCTAGAACGTCGCGGGTGGTCGCAAAAGAGGGGAAGCGGGCGGCATCGGCGGATGCCGCCCGTTCCCGATCGAGTCGCGATTCCTCAAACGGCCGGTGTCAGCTCGACTCGGAAGAGATCCTGATTCTTCATGTCCTTGAGCGTGACGGTCATGGCGTTGCTGGTGCCGTCGATATGGACATGCCCGAAGAACTGATAACCGGCGCTGGGCGCGAGGTTGGATTTTCCGGCATCGGGCGCCTTGATGTATTTGAGTTGCGGTCCGAAGGTCGGATCGAGCTCGTTCGGCCCGAAGGTGCCGGCGTTGAGCGGCCCCGAGACGAACTCCCAGAAGGGCTCGAAGTCCGGGAACTTCGCCTGGTTCGGGTCGTAGAAATGCGCCGCGGTGTAATGCACGTCGGCGGTGAACCAGACCGTGTTGGCGATGCCGCTCTGCTTGATGAAGCGCAGCAGGTCGGCGATCTCGAGCTCGCGGCCCAGGGGCGGCCCGTCGTTCCTGTTGGCGATGGCTTCGAAATTGTCGCCGTCCGGAACCACCAGGCCGATCGGCATGTCGGCCGCGATCGCTTTCCACACGGCTTTGCTCGCCTTCAATTCCTGCTTCAGCCAGGCCACCTGCTCGGCGCCGAGGAACGCGGTGTCGGGTCCGGCGACGGGCTGGAGGTTCTTCGAATTGTCGCCGCGATAGTTGCGCATATCGAGCATGAAGACATCGAGCAGCGGTCCGTAATGGATCACCCGATACACGCGGTCGCGGTTCTGCGGATCGATGCGCATCGGCATGTAGTCGTGGAAGGCGCGGCCGGCATAAGCCGAGAGCAGTGCCAGGCTCTTCACCTGATAGCGGTCGTCATTGCCGATGATCTGGCGCGGATACCAGTTGTTGCGGGTTTCGTGATCGTCCCATTGCGCGAGGATCGGCACCGCCGCGTTGAACGCGCGCAGGTTTGCATCCATGAGGTTGTATTTGTAGTTGCCGCGATATTCGGCCAGCGTCTCGGCGACCTTGGACTTCTCCTCGATCACGGTGTTCTTCCAGATGGATCCGTCGGGCAATGCCGCTTCGGCCTTGAGCGGTCCGTCGGCATAGATCGAATCGCCGGAATGAAGGAAGAAATCCGGGTTCAGCCCTTCCATCGCCTTGAAGATCGTCATGCCGCCGATGTCGGGATTGATGCCCCAACCCTGTCCCACCACATCGCCGCCCCAGACGAAGGTGACGTCGCGCTTGTCGGCCGGCGCGGTCCGGAACCGGCCGGTGAGGGGCTCGCTGAGGCTGGTGAGGTCGGTCAGATCCTCGAAGCTTACGCGGTAAAAAACCTCCTGGCCCGCCGGCAACCCGGTGAACTGCAGGCGGGCGGTGAAGTCGCCTTCCTCGAGCGCCGCCGGGCCGATCGCGCGGCTCGACTCGCTGAAGCTCTCGGTGAGCGAGTAGTCGACGATCATCCGCGCCGGCCGGTCGGTTCGGGCCCAGACGATGGCGCCGTCGGCACCCACGTCGCCGCTTTGCAGCCCGTGGGTGATGAGCGGGCGGCTGCCGGTCGCCAGAGCAGGGCGGGCCATCAACAGCGAGGCGCCGGGGGCCGACAGCAGGGCGGCGCCGAGACTGGCGGAACCCGTCCGCAGCAGCCAGCGGCGCGAGATCGCCGGCCAGAGCCGGGCGTCGGCGGTTGAGTTCGAAGCAGGCTTGGTCCGTTTGGTGCGCATCCTTCGCTCTCCCGAATCGGTTGGTATCGTTTGGGCCTGGGGCGGACCCTAGGGGCGGACAAGGGCGGGGGTGTGACGAGAGCGTTGCATTGGCATCACATTGGGCGGCTGCAGCCGGATGACGCACCGGAGCCGGCCCGGAATGGCGCGGCCCGACCCCGCACTAAGGCTCTATTGACCATTCTCGGCTAGGTTTGGACCCTGTTCCGCGGCGGCGAGCGCCGGTTTCCCGGTGCCCCGCCCCGATTTACCATGGTTGACGGAACTGGGGCGCCTGCTCTAGCGTGCGCCGCCTTATGGATACCCCGGTCGCCGCAGTAGCTCAGGGGTAGAGCAACGCATTCGTAATGCGTGGGTCGGGGGTTCAATTCCCTCCTGCGGCACCATTTTTCACCCCGGCAGATCGTCGCCTTTCTTCCGGCATGCGGCTGTGGGCCCATGGCGGCAGGATTCTTTCTAAGGATCCGCCCGCTCCTCCCGATCTCGATCTTCCCCCTGCGTCGCTGCTCGGGATCTCCCCGGCTTTCGAAAGCCGTGCGATCAAGGTCGTTCCCCTGAATGTGCAGGCAGAGACCAGGATTCTGTTCAGCGTCACCGTCCAGCCATCGATCGCCGGGGGAATCAGCAGCAACCCAACGTTGCAATCATTGACGGTCCTCTCCCTTTCGGCGCACTGTGATATTTGCCTGCCCTGTTCGAATCCAATTTCGAACTTCGCCTTCATCTTCCAGGATGCCGCCTGCTTCCCGTCGCGCTCCGGTCAGCCGATTCCTATGAATCAATCCCCCGCTCCGTTTCGCTTGCGAGGAATTCAATGCCTGCGTGCCCTCGCGGCGCTGCTGGTGGTGATCCAGCACGCCGTCTTCTTCGCCAGTCAGGCCGAAGGCCGGGACATCACCTTCTTCCTCCGCTTTCAACTCGGGGCCAGTGGCGTTTTTCTGTTTTTCATGCTCTCCGGCTTTGTTATGGCCATGCAGGTCGGCCAGACGCCGCGGCGCTTCGCCTTGCACCGGATCGTGCGCATCTATCCTGGTTATCTGCTGGCCTTGGCGGGACGCACGCTGCTGTTCGCCCTGCTTTCCCCGTTCGCTCCCGGCCTCCCTCGGACATTCGATTTCGACCTCTCGCTGCTCCTGCTGCCGACCGGCAGGCTGGTCGATAGCGTGGCGGTGCCTTACTGGTCTCTCATCTACGAGATGTGCTTCTATTTTCTTCTCTTGGTCATGATCTCGATGAGGTTCAGGCACGCCGGATACGCGACCGCGATGCTCGCCTGGGCCGTTGCAATATTGCTGGCGCCCACGCTCGGTATCACGAGCGGCTTCTGGGGCGCTGCCGATGTCACCCAGATCCTGTTCTCGCCATTCAGTCTCTTTTTCATTGGCGGGTTTCTGCTTTCCAGCGCCCTGTATGCAGGCCAGCGGCTCGCTTTTGCCCTGTGGCTCCTTCTCGTTGTGGCCGCGTCGATCGGACAAGGCACCGTGGTGACTCCGTTCTTCGCGGGGATTATCGTAGTCGGCAGTCTCCTGATCGCGCTGACGAGCGTCCCTCAGATCGCGTGGCCGTCTCCGCTCGCCCGATTGGGCGATGGATCCTATGGCCTCTATCTGCTGCATTTGCCGATCATCTATGGACTTTTTCTGTCCCTGGCCGGCGCCGGTTATGGATTCTGGCCTCTCTTCGCGATCTTGTTTGATGCGGCCCTGATCGGTGCGGGCGCCTTCGGCCTGTTCGAATGCGCGCTCTATAGAGACCGTCTGCGTCCCTTGGCCGATCGTCTATCGGGCCGCCTTCGACCCGTCGCGGTCTGAATCTCCGCCGACGGAAAATCGGCCCGGCATCCCTCCGGCGTCGCCGCTCAGGGCTGCGCCTGCCAGCTTTCGGCAGCGGCCTCGGCGGCGTCGATCTCCTCGCTTGTCAGGGTCGGGGCAACGGCCTGGATCGCCTGCAGCGCATCCTCGTCGCCGTCATTGGCCGCGAGGCGAAACCACATATAGGCCGCCTTCATATCCACGGGCACGCCTTCGCCCCGCGCATAGATCAACCCCAGATTATACTGCGCCTCGGAGTATCCCTTGTTGGCGGCGGCGGTGAACCAGCGGAGGGCTTCGGCCGGGTCGGCCGGCCGGCCCGTGCCGCTCAAGGCCATCGCTCCCAGATTGTTCATGGCCGCCGCATTGCCATGCTGCGCCGCCTTGAGATACCAGTCGGCGGCGGTGGCGAGATTCTTCACCACCCCCTGGCCCTGCGCATAGAGGTCGCCCAGCTCCATCTCGGCATCTGGCTGGCCCTGGGCGGCGGCCTTCTCGAACCAGTAGCGTGCCGTCGAATAGTCCACCGGCGAGCCATCGCCGCGGTGATACATCCAGCCGAGCTTGTACTGGGCCTCCGCATTGCCGGCCTCGGCCAGCGGCCTCAATTCGCGGAAGGCGATCTGCCAGTCGCCATGGGCAAGGGCCTCGGCGGCTTCGTCCAATCCGGCGCGAGCGGGCTCCAGCGGCGCACCGACGACCAGCGCCAGGATCGCCAGCAGGGCCGCCATCCCGGTCACACGCTGTCTGATGGCCTGCATCGAACCTCGGGGTTTTTAGGGTCCGGTGAGCGTCATTCGCGGCTCGGAGCTTAGCCGGTCCCGGCCGCGTTGGGCCAGGGCAACGGCGGGGCCCATCAGGGTGCTGCGGGGGCTCGCCATGGTAGGATGACGAGACGGCAGCGACGGGACGGCCCGCTTCGGGGCGCTCCCGATCCTGGCAGCAGGCCCGGAATAAATCCCGGGGCCGGCCGTTGTCTTGTGGAAGCGGGATCCTCTCGGAGCGGGATCGGGGAAGGCGGATTTGAGGGCGTGAACCAGACGATGCGCGAGGAACTGGTGACGCTGTTGCCGCGGCTGCGGCGGTTCGCCTATGGCCTCGCGGGCACCATGGCGGATGGCGACGATCTGCTGCAGAGCGCCTGCCTGCGAGCGCTCGATCGGGCGGATCAATGGCGGCCGGGCACGCGGCTCGACAGCTGGGTCTATCGAATCTTGCAGAATCTCTGGATCGACCAGATCCGGTCGGGATGGCGGCGCGAGATCGCGGTCGATGAGGATGTGATGACGGCCTTTCCGGGTGGCGACCAGGCGCGCGAGATGGAAGCGAAACTCGGCCTCGCCGAGGCGCGGCGCGAGGTGGCGAAACTGCCGGCCGAGCAGCGCGCGGTGCTGCTGCTGGTCTCGGTCGAAGGCGCTTCCTACAAGGAGGCGGCCGAGATCCTGGAGATTCCGATCGGCACGGTGATGAGCCGGCTGTCGCGCGCGCGACTGACATTGGGCCAGGCTCTTTCGGCAGAGGGCCCGGCTTCGAGCGATGCCGCGAGGGCAAGGTCATGACGATGGATCGAGGTTCTGGCCGCGACGGCGACGGCACCGGCGCCAGCCGCTTCTGGGACGAGGCCACGCTGGTCGCCTATGTCGATGGCGAGCTCGACGCCGCGGGGTCGCGTCGTATCGAAGCGCTGCTGGCGCAGGACGCGGAAGCCCGCCACAAGGTGGCGCTGATGCGCCGAAGCGCCGAGGCGATCAAGGCGGCCTTCGACGCGGCGATCGAGGAACCGCTGCCTGCGGGACTCGAGGCCCTCATTCGCGGCGGCGACGGCGAGGGAGGACATCTCTCGACCCGCGAGAAACTGGCCAGCCTGCGCCGCCGTCCTTCGCCGCCGCCGGCACGCCGCGGGAGCGGCTGGCGGCTGTTGCCGCTCGCGGCCAGCCTGCTGTTGCTGGGCCTGGGCTTTCTGGGCGGCATGGCCTGGAAAGAGATGAGCCAGAATTCGGGGCTCAAGCTCGCCGGCGCCGCCAACGATCCGGCGGCGGCGCTCTATGAGACGAGCCTCACCAGGCTTCTGGATCAAGGGGCCACGGGCGAAAGCGCGACCTATGCGGACGCCGCCCACGGCATCGCCGGACGCATCACGCTCCTGGGCGATATCGTCGCCCATGGCGGCTTCGCGTGTCGCGAGTTTCGCCATGATCGTACGACGACCGGCGCCTCGCCGACGGCGGAATCGGGCTTTGCCTGCCGTCGAATCGGCGGCGGCTGGGAAGTTCTTTCGATGCCGGCCGCCGCCGGCGGCTGAGGCGCGGGCGCCCTGGATCCCCGTTCATGGCTGCGATGAGACCCGATCGTCATTCCTGGAATCCGGCGCATCCGCGCCGATTGTCGCGCCGCGCGGCGCTGCGCTACCGCGCGGCCGGCCCGCTGTTCATGGCGTTGGTGCTCAGCGCGGCACCGGCCTTGCGCGTCGTCTCGCTTCTCGGTCTCGATCTGGGAGCGCAGCCGGCCTTTGCCGATGGCGGCAGCGGCGGTGGGGGCGGCGGTGGCGGGGAAGGGGGCGGCAGTGGCGGCGGCGGCGAGGGCGGCGGTAGCGGCTCCGGCGGCTCGGGCAGCGATGGCGGCGGCGACGGCGGCGGCGAAGGGGGCGATGGCGGCGACGGCAGCGACGATGGCGCCGGTGCCGACAAGGGCAGCGATCACGCCGGCCGTGCGGTCGCGCATGAGCTGGTGGCCGTCGGCCCCACCGACGGCCTGAGAACGACGTTGGCGCAGCTCGGCATGCGCGTGATCGAGGAGACGCCCTTTGCGGCGCTCGATCTGACGGCGGTGCGTATCGGCCTGCCGCCGCAGATGTCGCTGGCAACGGGCGAGGCGCTGCTGAAGGCGCGCCTGCCCGCTCTCCAGATCGATGTGAACGCGCTCTATGCGCCGATGGCGAGCCTGACCCTACCGGCACCCGGCGATTCGGCGCAGGCTATCGGCTGGCCCAGCCCGGCCTCGGGCTGTGGATCGGGATTGCGGTTGGGCATGATCGATACCGGTGTCGATGCGCAGGCGCCGGGCTTCGGCGGCCATCGGATCCGCCAGCAGAGCTTCATCGATGCAGGCGAGGATCCAGCACCCCGCGATCATGGCACGGCGATCGCCAGCATCCTGGTCGGCGGCGCGCCGGGTCTCTCGCCCGACGCCGGCACTCTGGGCAGCGCGTCGGCGCCGGCGTCGCAGCCCGAGGGCCTGATGCCGCAGGCCGAGCTCTATGTGGCCTCGATCTTCGCGCTCGACGGCAAGGGCGAGGCGCGGGCCACGGCGGTGGGATTCGCCCGGGCGCTCGATTGGATGGTGGGAGCGGGCATCCAGGCGATCAATGTCAGCCTGGCGGGCGACGAAAATCTGCTGATCGATCTCGCGGTCGCGCGCGCGGCGGAGCGCGGCGCGGTGCTGGTCGCCGCTGCCGGCAATGGCGGGCCCGGCGCGCCGCCAGCCTTTCCAGCGGCGCTCGAGGGCGTGATCGCGGTGACGGCGGTCGATGTCGATGGCCGCCTCTTCGAGCAGGCCAACCGCGGCGACTATGTCGACGTGGCCGCTCCCGGCGTGCGCGTGATCGCGCCCGCGGCGGGACCGGAGACGGGAACCTCTTTCGCGGCCCCCTTCGTCACCGCCTGGGTCGCGGCGAAGATCGCCGAAGGCGGCCCCGCCAATGCCGCCACGATGCATCGCGCGATCGCGGCCACCGCCCGCGATCTGGGGCCGGCCGGACGGGATCCCGATTTCGGCTGGGGCCTGTTGCAGAGCGACGGTAATTGCGGCCGGCGCTGAGCCCGAATTATTCCGCCGGCGCCTCGGCGCTTCGCCGCCGCGCCTCGTCCGCCGCCGCCTCGATCGCGGCATGCTCGCGCGCCGATTCGAGGATCGCGTCGGGCAGCGTCTTCGGCGCCAGCAGCGTATAGGCGACCGGCACGACGAACAGCGTCAGCAGCGTGCCGAGCGACATGCCGCCGACGATGACCCAGCCGATCTGCTGGCGGCTTTCGGCGCCCGCCCCGGTGGCGAGCGCCAGCGGGATGGCGCCCAGCACCATGGCGCCGGTCGTCATCAGGATCGGCCGCAGCCGCAAGGTGGCGGCCTCGATCACGGCCTCGAACTTGGCCCGTCCCTGCGCGCGCAGCTGGTTCGCGAACTCGACGATCAGGATGCCGTGCTTGGTGATCAGCCCCACCAGCGTGACCAGGCCGATCTGGCTGTAAACGTTGAGCGTGCCGTGGCTGAAATGCAGCGCCACCAGTGCGCCGGTCATGGCGATCGGGACGGTCAGCATGATGATGAGAGGGTCGCGGAAGCTCTCGAACTGCGCCGCCAGCACCAGGAAGATGAAGACCAGGGCCAGCGCAAAGACGACATAGAGGCTGCTCGAGGCCTGCAGGAACTCGCGCGACTGGCCGGCATAGTCGATCGAGACCGGCGAGGTCGCGACCTGGCGCACGGTCTGGCGCAGGAACTCGAGCGCCTGCCCCAGACTGTAGCCGGGCGCGATCGAGGCGGTGATGCGCGCGGCGCGCAGCTTGTTGAAATGGTTGAGCTCGCGCGGCGCCACGGTCTCCTCGAGCGAGACCAGGTTGGCGAGCGGGATCATCTCGCCCGATTTTCCGCGCACATAAATGGCGGCGATGTCGCCCGGCCGGCTGCGCTCGGTCTCCTCCATGCGCAGGATCACGTCATACTGCTCGCCCTCGAGCTTGAAGCGGGTGATTTGCCGGCTGCCCAGCAGGGTTTCGAGCGTGCGGCCCAGCGCCACGACCGAGACGCCGAGATCGGCCGCCTTGTCGCGGTCGACATCGATCCGCAGCTCGGGCTTGTTGAGCTTGAGATCGGAATCGAGATTGGCGAGGCCCGGGTTCTTGGCGGCCTCGGCCATGATCTTGTTGACCAGGCCCTGGAGCTCTTCATAGGTGCCGGTGGTCTGCACCACGAATTGCACCGGGGTCTGGTCGAACTCCTGGCCCAGCGGCGGGAACATGATCGGGAAGGCGAGCAGGCCCGGATTGGCGAACATCGGCCCCGACAGGCTCTGCACGATCTCGAAGGCCGAGCGCGCGCGCTTCGACCAGTCGACGAAGCTCATGAAGCCGATGCCCTGATTCACCACCGGGAAGCCGGTCACGGTGAAGTAGGCCTCCTTCTCGGGCACGCTGTCCCAGAGCTGCTCGATCATCTTGATGTAGCGGTCGGTATAGCCGGCGGTGGCGCCCTCGGGCGCGATCATGATGGCGAGGAGCGAGCCGCGATCCTCATAGGGCGCCAGTTCCGAGGGCAGCAGCCTGAAGGTGAAGGCGCCGGCCCCGGCGACGGCCAGGAACAGCAGCACCACCAGGACGCGCCAGCGCAGCACGGCGCCCAGGAAGCGGCGATAGCCGTCGGTGAGCCCGACCAGCACCTTCTCGATCGCGTTATAGACGAAGCCATGGCGCTCGCTGTGCTTCAGCATGCGCCCGCACATCATGGGTGAGAGCGTCAGCGCCACGAATCCTGAGATGAGGACGGCGCCCGCGAGCGTCAGGGCGAACTCGACGAACAGCCGCCCCGTCCGCCCCTCGGTGAAAGCGAGCGGCGCGAACACCGCCGCCAGGGTCAGGGTCATGGCGACCACCGCGAAGCCGATCTCGCGCATGCCCTTGAGGGCCGCGTCGATCGGCTTCAGCCCGGCCTCGATATGCCGGAAGATGTTCTCCAGCACCACGATCGCATCGTCGACCACGAGCCCGATCGCCAGCACGAAGGCGAGGAGCGTCAGCGTGTTGATCGAGAAGCCGAACAGAAACATGATCGCGAAGGCGCCGATCAGCGAGACCGGTATCGTGACGAGCGGCACCAGCGTGGCGCGCAGCGAGCGCAGGAAGAGGAAGATCACCGCCACCACCAGCAGCACCGCCTCGCCGATGGTGTGGTAGACCGCCTGGATCGAGCGGTCGATGAAGACGGCCGAATCGTAGGCCATGTCGATCTTCATCCCGGGCGGCAGCTGGGCCTCGATTTCGGGAATGGCGGCGCGCACGGCCTTCGACACGTCGAGCGGGTTGGCGACCGACTGCTTCACCACGCCCAGCGCCACTGCGCTCTTGCCCTGGAAGCGGGCGATGATGCGGTCGTCCTCGGCACCGATCTCGACGCGGGCCACGTCGCGCATCCGCACCAGATAGCCGTCGGCATTCTTGAGGATGATCTTGCCGAATTCCTCGGGTGTCTTGAGGTCGGTCTGCGAGACCACGGTGAATTCGCGCCGGTCGCCCTCGATCCGGCCGGCGGGGATCTCGGCGTTCTGCGCGGTCAGCGCCGCCTCGACATCCTGGGTGGTCAGCTCATAGGCCGCGAGCTTGTCGCGATCGAGCCAGATGCGCATGGAATAGCGCCGCTCGCCATAGATGGGCACGTCGGCGACGCCGGGCAGGGTCTGCAATCGGTCTTGCACCACCCGGTCGGCGAAGTCGGTGATCTCCAGGTCGGAATGCCGGTCGGAGGAGAAGGCGAGATAGAGGATCGGCTCGGCGTCGGCCTCGACCTTGGAGACGACCGGCTCCTCGATTCCCTCGGGCAGCTCGCCGCGGACGCGCGCCACGCGGTCGCGCACGTCGTTGGCCGCGGCGTCGACATCGCGGTCGATGCGGAAGCGCGCGGTGATCTGGCTTTCCTCGGAACGGCTGATCGAGGTCACATACTCGACGCCCTCGATGCCGGAGAGCGAGTTCTCGATGGTCTTGGTGACCTGGCTCTCGACAATCTCGGCCGAGGCGCCGCGATAGGTGGTCGAGACCGTCACCACCGGCTCGTCGATGTTCGGATATTCGCGCACGGTGATGCGCGAATAGGAGACGATCCCGATCAGCGTCAGCACGATCGACAGCACGGTCGCGAAGACCGGACGCTTGATGCAGATATCGGAAATTCGCAAAGCCCGACGCCCCCCGGTTCCGCTATCTCAGCCGCCGCCCGAGGCGGTGCCGGCATCGCCACCCGAGCTCCCGCCCGAATCGCCGCCGGCGGCGGGCTCGGCCGGTGCCGCCGCGTTCGGGATCGGCGCCACGCCCATGCCGTCGGCGATCTTCAACTGCCCGGCCGTCACCACCAGCTCGCCGGCCTGAAGCCCTTCGAGCACCTCGACCTTGCCGTTGACATATTCGCCGACCTTGATCTGCGTCTGCGCCGCCTTGCCGTCCACCACGCGGAACACGAACTTCTGGCTGCCGAACGGCACGATCGCCGATTCGGGTACCAGCAGCGCGTTCGGGTGGGTGTCGTAGACCAGCGAGACGCGGGCGAAGAGGCCGGGGCGCAGCTTGTCCAGGCTGTTGGGGACATGGGCGCGCAGCACGATCGAGCGGCCGCCGGCATCGATCAGCGGATCCATCGCATAGATGGTGCCCTCGAAAGTCTCGCCGGGCAGCGCGTCGATCTCGAGCTTGATGGTCTGCCCGAGCTTGACGGTGGTGTAATAGATCTCCGGCACGCGGAAATCGACCTTCAGCGGGTCGACCTGCTCCAGATTGATGATGACGTCGCCGGCATCGAGATAGTCGCCGAGGCTGACGCGCCGGAGGCCCAGCACCCCGTCGAAGGGCGCCCGGAGCTCGGTCTTGGCCATGTTGGCCTCCGCTAGCGAGATGCGGGCCAGATTGTCGCTCAAGGCCGCGTTGGCGCGCTGCATGGCCTGCTCGCTCGCCACTTCGCCCGCGCGCATTTTCTTGTAGCGCTCGACATCGGCCTTCGCGAGCTCGAGGCCGGATTGGGCCTGCTGCAGCTCGGCGCGATAGACCGACTGGTCGAGCCGGGCGATCACGGTGCCTTCCTCGATCTTCTGCCCTTCCTGGACCAGGATCTCGGCCAGCCGCCCCGGGATTTCCGGTGCCACCTGGATCGATTCGTTCGAGCGCAGCGTGCCGACCGCCGGGATCACCAGGTCGATGCTGCCGGTCTCGACCGGGCTGGCCTCGACCGGCACCGAGAATCCCCCTGCCGGGGCGGCGGCCGTCGCGGCCGCCTCTTTCGCCGCCTGACGGGTCTTCCACCAATAGCCGCCCGCAGCCGCGACGGCGACAAGGAGGATGACGACCAGAACGATCCTGCGCATAGGGGTGAAGTCCTCGGTTGCGAATCTCGCGGGGCGCGCACGGGCGCCGCCGGGGGCCCTGGATATAAGCCGAAGCAGGGCCTCAAGCCAACCCTGGATTGCCGTTCCTGTCATTGCCGGGCTCGACCCGGCGACGACAAGAGACCGACATCGGTCAGAAGTCCGACATCGGCTCGGTCAGGAAGGCCAGCTCCTCGGGCGTGCTCTCGCGGCCCAGCGCCAGATTGCGGTGCGGGAAGCGGCCGAATCGCTCGATGATCTCGCAATGACGCAGCACATAGCGGAAGGTGTCCTCCGCCTCGTTGCGGGCGGCATCGCCTTCATGCGCCTCGACCCAGCGCCGGAACAGCTCGACCGATCGGTGCTGATGCTCGATCTGCTCGCTATGCTCGATCGGCAGATAGAAGAAGGTCCGCCGGTCGAGGGGCGTCGCCTGGTCGAAGCCGCGCTCGAGGGCGCGCAAGGCGACGGCCCGCGCCGCCGCGTCATAGAGGAAAGCGCGCGGGCTGTTGCGGAAAATATTGCGCGGAAACTGGTCGAGCAGCACCACCAGGGCCAGCGCGGTATCGGGCCTTCGTTCCCACTCGGCGAGACGGCCCTGGGCCCCCGGCTCGATCCAGCCGCCGAAGCGATGGCGGATCTCCGCATCGAAGGTGGCGTTCCGCTCGAACCAGAGCGGTCTGGCATAGTCGGAGAGCCAGAACTCCAGCAGCGCGCGGGGATCCATCGATCAGGGACCCCGACGCACGGCATCGAGATGCCGGCCGAACTCCCGGCTGCCCATCAGCGCCTGGCAGCGCTCGAAGCGATTGACCGCATAGGCCCAGAAATCGTCGACCGGATTCTGGTTCATCAGCTGGATGCAGCCCCAGAGCGTCCAGAGCAGGTCGCACATGGCCTTGTACATGACCATGCGGCCGACATCGTTTGCGGGCGCCTTGCCCTCGAAATAGGCCTCGAGCTCGGCCGCGTCCTGGTCGGAACCGAAGCCCGCCTCGACCGAGAGGTCGCCCAGATCCCACATCGGGTCGTTGTTGCCGGCATATTCCCAATCGACGATCACCATGCGCGTGCCGGTGTCGAGGAAATTCTCCGCCAGCGGATCGCAGTGGCAGGGCTTGAGCGGCAAGGGATGGCGCGTCAGGGCGGCCCGGACGGCCTCGGCCTCCTTCTGCACCGCCTCGTAGCCGTCGGGCACCCTGGCGCCCTTGGCGCGCAGCAGGCCCAGATAATTGTCCATCATCTGGAACAGCTCGAAGCGCCCCGCCAGGACCTCGCCCGACTCGTGCATCTGGCGGAAAGCGCGCGCCGCGCGCGCGACCGCGCCCAGATCCTTGAAGCGCTCGCCATTCATGGTGGCGGCGCCCTCGATGAAGCCCGTCACCTGCAGCCCGTCGCTGTCGTCGAAGAACAGCAGCGGCGCGTTCACGCCGGCCCGGTCGGCCGCAGCCGCGTTCTGCTTCTCGGCCTTGCGGTCGATATAGTCCGAGGTCCCCGCCCCTGGAATCCGCAGCACGCAGGCCTTTCCATCGGGCGTGACGATCTTGTAGTTGCGGTTGGTGAGCCCGCCCAGCCGCTCGATCCGGACCTTGCCCGGCTCGGCCTCGGCCAGGAACGGGATGCGTCGGAAGAGGGACAGGACCTCTTCGATCTCCTCGCTCATGCACGCCCCCTTGGCGATGGCCCGATCTTGGCGCCGGGCCTTCTCGACTAGCTCTTCAGCCGCTCCATCTTCGGATCATAGAGCGGCCCCTCATGGCGTGCCGCCTTGTAGCGATCGCCATAGGCCTCGATCTCGTAGCCGTTCGCGGGCCCTACCAGCCCGATATCCTCGTTCGCCAGATAGGCATAGAGGATCGCCTTGCCGACCGTGTGGCCGAAATTGGCGCTGGTGGCGACGGCGACCGGGCGGTCGTCCCAGAGGACGCATTCCCCGCCGACCACCGCCAGGTCGAAGCCGCGGCGCTGGTCGAGGGTGAAGCAGCAGAGCCGGCGCCTGGTGCCCTCGGCCTTGATGCGCGCCAGCGCCTCGCGGCCGATGAAGTCCGGCTTCTTCAGCGAGACGCGGAAACCCAGTCCCGCCTCATAGGGATTGTAATCGGGCGTGATATCCGAGGACCAATAGAGATAGCCCTTCTCCATGCGCAGCGTGTCGATGGCGCGGTAGCCCACATCGGCGATGCCGAATTCCTCGCCGGCGGCCCAGAGCGTCTCATAGAGATGCTGGGCATATTCGCTGGGGACATGGAGCTCCCAACCGAGCTCGCCGACATAGCCGATGCGCGCCGCCAGGACCGGGGCGGCGCCGACCGCGATCTCGCGCGCGGTCGCGAAGGGGAAGGCCGCGTTCGAGACGTCGGCCTCGGCCACCTTCGCCAGCACCCGGCGTGCCAGCGGCCCGCAGAGATTGATCGTGGCGCGGGCCGAGGTCATGTCGACCAGGAAGACCGAGCCGTCGCGCGGCATATGGCTGCGGATCCAGTGGAAATCATGGGTGGCGAAGGCGCTGCCCGTGACGAAATAGAAGCGGTTCTCCTCGAGCCGGATGAAGGTGACATCGGCCTCGATGCCGCCGCGCTCGTTGCAGAGCTGGGTGTAGATGATGCTGCCGACCGGCTTGTCCATGTCGGCGGCGCAGAGACGCTGCAGGAAGGCGAGCGTTCCGGGCCCGAGGATCTCCGCCTTCGAGAAGGAGGTCTGGTCGATCAGCGCCACGCGCTCGCGCACGGCCTTGTGCTCGGCGCCCACCGCGTCGAACCAGTTGGCCCGGCCGAAGGAGGGGCGGTCCTCGGTTTCCATGCCTGCGGGCGCAAACCAGTTGGGCCGTTCCCAGCCGCCGCGCGAACCGAACACCGCGCGCTTGGCTTTGAGCTTGTCGTAAAGCGGGCTGCGCCGGATGCCGCGCGCCGAGTGATGCTCCCGCTTGGGGTAGCCCAGCGCGTAATATTTGCCATAGAGGTCGATCGCGCGCGGGAAGCAGAAGGCCTTGGCGGTGTGGTGATAGCCGAAGCGGCGGATATCGAGCGGCCAGAGGTCGAGGCTGGGTCGCCCTTGCGTGATCCATTCCGCCATCATCGCCCCGGCCCCGCCGCCGCCCGCGATGCCATAGGTGAAACCGGCCGCGACGAACACATTGTCGAGCTCCGGCGCCTTGCCCATCACATATTCGCCGTCGGCGGAGAAGGGGATGGGGCCGTTGATGAGCTCGCGCACGCCCACGGTCTCGACGATCGGCGTGCGCTTGAAGGCGGCCTGCGCCAGCCCCTCGAAGCGCTCGAAATTGCCGGGCAGCAATTGCTGGCCGAAATCGGGCGGAATGCCATTCTCGCCGAAGGGCAGCGTGCCCTCCTCCCAGCCGCCGATGACGATGCCGCGCACCTCGGGCTTGTAATAGATGCGCAAGTCCGGATCGCGCAGCGTCGGCATCGATTTTGGCAGATCGGGAATCGGATCGGTGATGAGATATTGATGCTCGACCGCGATCGAGGGCACGCGCACGCCCATGGAGAGGCCCAGCTCGCGCGCCCACATGCCGCCGGCATTGACCAGGATATCGCAGGTGATGCGGCTGTCTTGGGTGAGAACGGCATCGACGCGGCCATTCTTGATTTCGAAGCCGGTGACCTTCACGCCCTGGCGGATCTTGGCACCCTTCATGCGAGCGCCTTTTGCCAGGGCCTGCGTCAGGCTCGCCGGATCGGCATAGCCGTCGCTCGGCAGATAGGCCGCCGCCAGCACGCCCTCGGTCGAGAGGATCGGGCAGAGCTCCTGGGCCTCCTGGGCCGAGAGCAGATGCATCTCCAGACCGAAGCTTTTGGCCATGGTGAGCGAGCGCTTGATCTCGGTGAGCCGTCCGGGCGATGAGGCGACGCGCAAGCTGCCGACCCGCTTCCAGTCGGTCGCCTGGCCGGTCTCGGCTTCGAGCGTGTCATAGAGCTCCACGCTCCGCTGCAGCATGCGGGTCAGGTTGCGCGAGGCGCGAAGCTGTCCCACCAACCCCGCGGCATGCCAGGTGGCACCATGGGTCAGACCGCTCTTCTCCAGCAGGAGCACGTCGGTCTTGCCCATGCGCGTCAGGTGATAGGCGATGGAGCAGCCGATGATGCCGCCGCCGATGATGACGATTTCCGCATGTTCCGTGGCGGTCATGGCCCTGTCTCACCCCCTCAAGAAGAGCGGCCGCCCCGTTGCTGAGGCGGCCGCCCTAAGCACGATAGGGACTCAAGCGGATTGGCGGACCGAGTTCAAGCCGCGATCCCGTTGGCCGGCAGGATCCGCTGCACCGCCGGCCTTGCCCCCACTGCGTCGGCGCAGCGCTTCACATGCTTGAAACGGCTGTAAAGGTCCGGGATGGGCTCCTGCCAGTTCGCGAGCATGAACAGGAAGGCATCGCAGCCGCTGAAGCGGTCGCCCAGGAAATAGGGGCCCTTCTCGCCGAGCGCCTTGTCGATCCGGCCCCAGATCTCGCCCAGCTCTGTCTTGGCGCGCGACTGCACCGCGTCCGTGCCCTTGGCATCGTCGGTGAAGCGGTCGGGGTAATAGTAAGACAGGTAGTTCGGCTGGAGCGTGTTGGTCAGATGCACCAGCCACTGATAATAGAGTCCGCGCGCCGGATCGCCGATCGCCGGCGCGAGCTTCGCCTCCGGATGACGGTCGGCCAGATACAGGCAGATGGCCGCCGATTCGAAGATCACCTGCTTGCCGTCGATCACCAGGGTGGGGATCTTGGCGTTGGGATTGAACTTCAGATATTCCGGCGATTTATGCTGGTTGCTGGCGATGTCGATCCGCTTGAGCTCGTGCTTGGCACCGATCTCCTCGAGCAGGATCTGCGGGGCCAGCGCTGCGCTGTTGGGGCCCCAGTAAAGCGTGTACATGATCTTAGCGTCTCTCCCGGGTCTTGCGTTCAACCGGCCGCGAATTGCTTGAGGAATTCACGGGTCGACATCACCCGCGCGAACCCGCCCCCGATGAAATCGCCCACGGCGTCGCGAACCTGGTCCTGGTCCATCTTCGCGGTGCCGGGCGTACCGGTCGCGTCGAGGACGAAGTCCACATAATAGTCGAGATCATGCGCATCGCGCGCCGTGGTATCGCAGCAGAAGTTCGTCATGAAGCCGGTGACGACGACGCGGGTCACGCCCAGCTTCTTGAGCTTCTCGTGCAGTCCCGTGCCGGCGAAGGAGGAATAACGGCTCTTGACGATTTCGATCGGCTTGGCGGGAACGGCGAGCTTCTCGTCATAGGCCACCGCCGCCGATTTCTCCTTGAAGGAGAAATCCGACGCCGGCCCGGCAAAATCGAACATGCGGCCAAGGTCCGAGCCGTCGAGCTTATGGACATGGCGGATGAAGATGACCGGCGCCTTCTTCGCGGTGAAGCGCTCGATCAGCTGGTTGATGCGCTTGACGGTCTGGCCGGCATTCTTGCAGTAAAGCTCGTTGCCCTTGACCGTGTAGATCTGCTGCACGTCGACAACCAAAAGCGCGGTCGTCATCTTCGTCTCCGTTCCGGTTTTTGTTGCTGCTGCTGCGTTCGGGGCCTTCGGCGAAGGCGAGTGAGGGTGCCGCCAACCGCGCCCTTCGACAAGCCTCTTGTCGGGGGAGTTCGACGGGCTCAGGCGGTTTTCGGCTTCGCCTTTTCGCCGCGGCGCAGCATGAGCTGGGCGCTGAACAGCAGGATCAGCGAGACCGTCAGCACGACCGTGCCGATCGCATTGATCTCGGGCGTCACGCCGCGCCGGATCGAGGCGAAGATATAGATCGGCAGGGTGGTCTTGGAGCCGGCGACCCAGAAGGCGACCACGAAATCGTCGAAACTGAAGGTGAAGCTCAACAGGAAACCGGCGACGACCGCGGGCAGGATCAAGGGCAGGATCACCTGGCGGAACGTCCCCCAGGGCGAGGCGTAGAGATCGGCCGAGGCCTCCATCAGGCTGCGGTCCATGCCGGCAATGCGCGCCCGCACGATCACGATGACCAGCGCCAGCGAGAACAGGGTGTGGGCGGCGATGATCGAGCCGAAACCCATCCCCAGCTGCGGGGCGGTCGCCGGATCGCCGGGCCAGATCGCCGTCAGCATCTCGTTGACGAGGCCGAAGGTCGTCACCAGTGCGATCAGGGTCGAGATGCCGATGACGATACCGGGCACCATGATCGCGACATAGGTCATCGCATCGAAGAAGAGGCGGGCGGCGCCCCTGACCCGCTGCACGGCCAGCGCCGCCATGGTGCCGAAGACCGTGGCGAGGCTGGCCGAGGCGGAGGCGACGATGAGGCTGTGCGTCACCGCCTCGATCACGAAACGGTTGTTGGCGGCCTTGCCGTACCAGAGCGTCGAGAAGCCCTGGAAGTCGGACGCGTTGTTGCCGCTGTTGAAGCTGAACAGCACGATCAGCACGATCGGCGCATAGAGGAAGAGATAGATGGCGAAGCTATAGGCGCGCATGGCGATCTATCGGGGAGGGCGGAGCGGTTGCCCACCCCCCACCCTAACCTCCCCCTCAAGGGGGGAGGAGATAGGAAGAAAGGACGAGACTCGTCGCTGCAGTCCCCCCCTTGCCTAACCCCTCCCCCCTTGAGGGGGAGGTTAGGGTGGGGGGTGCCACGGTCTCGATCTCGCCAGCTCCGTTCATGCCCCCGCCCTACAGCAGCGACACATCGCGGCCGGCGCCGTAGCGCCGGGTGACGCGCAGATAGACCGTAACCGTCGCCAGCATGATGATGACGAGACTCATGGCGACCGCGGAGCCGAACGGCCAGTTGCGCGATTGCAGGAACAGATCGACCAGCGCGTTGCCGATGAAAAACACCTTACCGCCGCCCAGGAGCTGCGGGATCAGGTACTCGCCCATCAAGAGGATGAAGACCAGCATGCAGCCGGTGATGACGCCGGGGGCCGAGAGCGGCAGCGTCACCTGAAGGAAGCTGCGCCAGGGATTGGAGCCCAGATCGGCCGCGGCCTCGATCAGCCGCTTGTCGAGCCGCTCCAGGCTCACGAAGATCGGGAACACCATCAGCGGCAGATAGCCATAGACCATCCCGATCAGGACCGAGAGCGGCGTGTTGATGAGCCGCACCTCGCCCAGCCCCAGCCATTCGATGACGGAGGGCAGGCCGCGCCCGCCGAGGATGAACATCCAGGCATAGGTGCGGATGAGGAAGCTGGTCCAGAACGGAACGATGACGAGGATCAGGAGAAAGAGCCGCAGTCGCGGGCTCGCCTTGATGGCGAGGTAATAGGCCAGCGGATAGGCGGCCAGGAGGCAGACGATGGTGCCGAGCGGCGCCAGGAGCAGGGTGTTGCGGAAGGCGGCACTGCGCGCCGGGAGATTGAGATAGTTGGCGATGGTGAATCCCGCCTGGTAGCCGCCGGCGGGCGCCCTCTCGCCGAAGCTGAACACGACGACGACCGCCAGCGGCACGACCAGCAGCGCCAGATACCAGAGGAAGCTGGGGCCCAGCAGCAGGGCGGTGACCCAGCGCGCGCGTCGTTCGACCTGGGCGCTGGTGCGGATCGCGGTCATGGGCGGAAATCCAAGAGAAGCAGCCTCTCACCCGCCGCAGCGGGTGAGAGGCCTGGTGTCGTGCCGATCACGCCGACTTGAAGCGCGCCATGATCTCGGCGCGCGCCGGGTTGGTCAGCGTCGCCGCCGCGCCGAACTCGAGCGGAGCCAGGAGTTCGGCCGCCGGATACATGATCGGATCCTCGAGCAGCTCCTTCGGCAGGAGCTTGTTGGTGCGGGCGTCGGCCGAGGGATAGCCATGCGCCTGCACTTCCTTGGCATTGACCGCCGGCGTCAGCAGGAAGTCGGCGAGGGCATAACCGGCGGCGCGGTGCGGCGCCCCCTTCGGCACGGCGTAGAAGTCGGACCAGATCTCGCCGCCTTCCTTGCCGATGACATATTCGATCTCGGGGAGATCGCGATGCATCTGCTTGCCGTCGCCGGTCCAGCAGACGGTGAGCCAGGCGTCGCCGTTGCGCATCGAGGGCTGATAGTCCGAATTGATGGCGAAGAGATGGGGCTTCGCCGCCAGGAGCAGCTTCTCGGCGTCGGCCAGTTCCTTGTCGGCGATCGAGTTGAAGGAGTAGCCGTAATATTTGAGCGCATTGCCGATGGTGGTGAGCTGATAGTCATGCACCATGGCGCGGCCGCTATATTTGCCCATCGCGAGATCCCAGAAATCCTTCCAGGAGGTCATCTTCTCGCTGATCTTCTTGGTGTTCACCGCATAGCCGGTGGTGCCCCAATCCTTGGAGACCGCATAGGTCTTGCCGTCGATCATGCCGGCCTCGACGAAGCGCTTCTCCATGCTGGCCGGGTCGTAGTTCGGCAGCATCGCGAGATCGAGCGGCTCGATCAGATCGAGCTCCTTGTAGGTCGAGATGGTGTAGTTCGTCGGCACGAAGAGGTCCCAGCCGGTGCCGCCGGCCTGCAGCTTCGCCAGCATCTCCTCGTTCGAGCCGAACACGTTGACCTCGACATTCACGCCGGTCTTGGCGGTGAAGTCCTCGAAGTTCTTCGGGTCGTGATAATTGGGCCAGGTGCTCAGCGACACGCGGTCGCCGAGATCGCCGGCAAAGGCTTGGCGCGGGGCCAGCAATTCCGGCATGGCCTTGACCAGCACGGCCGTCGCCAGGCCCAGACCCGTCACGCCCAGAAACTGCCGGCGCGAGATCGAGCCCTTCTGCCAGCGGCGCATGTGATGAATGAATTCTTTGCGGTCCATGGTCGTCTCCTCTGTTTTGTCTTATCGGTTTGTCCGTCGTCTTCAGCGGCGACGGTTCGTCTTGGGCAACGGTTGTCTTCGCAGTCTCTTTCGCCGGCGGCGCCGTCCCGTTCCGCGCGCCGGCGGTAAAGCCATATTCTCGATCTAGACGTCGACCAGCGCCAGGGCGCCCTGGCGCCGCCAGCCGAGCCCCACCTCGGAGCCAGGCGCGAAAGCGCCGGAGCCCGCCCGCGAGGCCTTGGGGGCCCGCACCAGCACGGCCCCCAGCTCCGCCGTCTCGATGCTGAACTCCGTCTGATCGCCCAGATAGATCCGGTTGCGGACCCGGCCCTTGAAGCGGTAGTCGAAGCCGCTGCCACCGGCGGCGTCGGCGGCGTCCCACAGCTCGATCATCTCGGGCCGCACCGCGATCACAGCCCGATCCTTGCCGGCCAGGGGCTCCCCCTTGCGCGACAGGGGTGCTGCCAGAGTGACCTCCTTGTCGGTCTTGATCGAAGCCCCGGTCCTGTCCTGCTGCTGGATGCGGCCGGCGAAGAAGTTCGATTCGCCGACGAAATCGGCGACATAGCGGTTGACCGGGGCGTCATAGAGCTCGGTGGGCGAGCCCATCTGCACGATACGCCCGTCGCGCATGATGCCGATCGTATCGCTCATGGAGAGCGCCTCCTCCTGGTCATGGGTGACCAGGATGAAGGTGATGCCGACCTCGCGCTGGAGGTTCTGCAACTCGATCTGCATGTCCCGCCGGAGCTTGCGGTCGAGCGCCGCCAGGGGCTCGTCCAGCAACAGCACGGTCGGGTGATTGATGAGGGCGCGCGCCAGCGCCACGCGCTGCTGCTGGCCGCCGGACAGTTCCCAGATGCGCCGCTTGCCCATGCCGGGCAGGCGGACGAGTTCCAACGATTCGCCGACGCGCCGTTCGATCTCGGCCCGATCCGGCTGGGGCCGGCGCTGCCGCAGGCCATAGGCGATGTTGGCGAAGACGTCGAGATGCGGGAACAAGGCGTAATGCTGGAACACCATGTTCACGGGGCGCTGATAGGCGGGCACTCCCACCACGGAAGCGCCGCCGATCTCGATGACGCCCTCGCTCGGCTGCTCGAAGCCGGCGATCAGCCGCAGGGTCGTGGTCTTGCCGCAGCCCGAGGGCCCGAGGAAGGAATGGAACGCGCCCCTGGGGATCTCGAACGACACGCTGTCGACCGCGATCACGGGCCCGAAGCGCTTGGAAACGGCGCGAAACCGCACATCCGGCTCGCCACTGGCCGGGCGCGGTTCGGTCACTGTGCTCATGGTGGCAATCGCCAACGGCGCTTCCCAGTCCCAGACGACGGCTTTTTGGGGCCTATCCCCTTGTTTTGTCGTGAGGTTGCGACATCTCTCCCGACCTGTATATACCTCCATGGTGATAGAATTGCCCAACCAGCACTTGTTTAGGGGATAGATTGACGGCGCTCGACCATCGCTGGCATCAGTATTTCGCGGCGGCGCTGGCCGCGCTCGAGACGCCGGAATTCGCCCCGGCGCTGGTGCGGGCGCTGGCCAGGATCGCGGAATTCGATTTCTCGGTGATCTTCGGCTATTGCGGCGAAGCGCGCCCGATAGACCTCTTCAACAATTTCCCGGCCGCCCGGCGCGACGTGTTCGTGGCCGATTATCAGGCGGGACCCTACTTGCTCGATCCCTTCTACCATGCGAGCCGCGGCCGGGTGCCGAGCGGCCTCCACCGCATGCGCGACCTCGCGCCCGACCGCTTCTACCAGAGCCAGTATTATCGCTCCTACTATGCGAGGACGGGGCTCGCCGAGGAGATCGGCTTCTTCCTGTCGCCCTCGAGCGACGCCACGGTCGTGATCTCCCTCATGCGCGACGGCCACCGCACGATCTTTCCGGCGCGCGAGATGAACCGGCTTCAGCAGGTGGCGCCGGTGGTCATCGCGGCGGCCGAGCGCCATTGGCGCGGGCTCGAGGGCGAGACGCCGGCGGCAGCCGGTGGCCGACCCGACGAGAGCGAGCTGACCTCCCGTCTCGATCTGGCCTCGCTGTTCGATGCCTTCGGCGAGCGGCCTTTGACGCGGCGCGAGCGCGAGGTGGGGGCGCTGGTCCTGCGGGGCCACTCCTCCGAGGCGATCGCCCGCCAGCTCAAGATCGCGCCCGGCACGGTCAAGATCCACCGCAAGAACATCTATGCGAAGCTCGGCATTGCCAGCCAGGCCGAGCTGTTCTCGCTGTTCCTGTCCTCGCTGGCCGGCCGACGCTGACATCATCGGGCCGCACAAACGAAAACGCCCGGAAGCGGGAGCTTCCGGGCGCTGGAGCTGGCTGCGATGCAGCCGGCTCGGTTAGTTGCGGTTGCCGAACAGGCGCAACAGCATCAGGAACAGGTTGATGAAGTCGAGATAGAGGTTGAGGGCGCCCATGATCGCCTTCTTGCCGACCATTTCCGCCCCGTCGAGCTCGCTGTAGATCGACTTGATCTTCTGCGTGTCGTAGGCGGTGAGGCCGGTGAACACCAGCACGCCGATCACGGAGATCGCGAAGGACAGCGCCGAGCTCGCCAGGAAGATGTTGACGATCGAGGCGATCACAATGCCGATCAGGCCCATGAACAGGAACGAGCCGATCGCGGTCAGGTCGCGCTTCGTCGTGTAGCCATAGAGGCTCATCGCCGCGAAGGTGCCGGCCGTGATGAAAAACACGCGCGCGATCGAGGTCCCAGTATAGACCGCGAAGATATAGCTGAGCGATACGCCCATCAGGGCCGCGAAGGCCCAGAACACGGCCTGTGCGGCGCCGAACGACATCTTGGCGATGCGGAAGCTGAAGACCATCACCAGGACCAGCGGGGCGAACATGACGACCCACGCCAGCGGCGTGCCGTAAACCACCTGGTAGAAGGACGGGTTGGTGCCGATGACATAGGCGATGATGCCCGTCACAGCCAAACCGCCGGTCATGTAATTGTAGACGCGCAGCATGTACTGCCGAAGGCCGACATCGATGTCGGCGGTGGCGGCCTGCGCGCGCGTCATCAGACGCGGATCGGGTCCCATAGCCATGGCGTTTCGTTCCCTCCTGGGTGTGGCCACTAAACTCGCCTTCCAATATTGGAGCGGCGGCCTCGGGTTTCAATAGAAATCAAAGGGCTATCCAACCCCTTGGCAGGCGCTCTAAATTCGGCCCGAATCCGGCCTCCGGCTTGACCTTGGGGGGCCCTGGCCGCCATAACAGCCCCCGCTCGATCCAGGCTCCCAGGGGCGGCTCGCCACTGTCTTCGGCCCTGGAGCGGGCGCAAAAAGCGGGAAACCGATCCGCTTTTCGTCCTATCCCCCGATTTTTACCATCAAAGAGCCCTCCCGATCCCATGAATCGCATTTTCTCCGGCGTCCAGCCCACCGGCAACCTGCATCTCGGCAATTATCTGGGCGCGATCCGCAACTGGGTCCGGCTGCAGGACCAGTTCGACTGCATCTTCTGCATCGTCGACCTGCATGCGATCACCGTCTGGCAGGAACCGGCCGAGCTGCGCAAGAGCACCCGGGAGGTCGCCGCCGCCTACATGGCCGCCGGGATCGATGGGCGGAAGCACATCATCTTCAACCAGAGCCAGGTGCCGGGCCATTCGCAGCTGGCCTGGATCTTCAACTGCGTGGCGCGGCTGGGCTGGCTCAACCGCATGACCCAGTTCAAGGAGAAGTCCGGCAACGCCCGCGAGAACGCCTCGGCCGGGCTTTACGTCTATCCGAACCTGATGGCCGCCGACATCCTGCTCTACAAGGCGACCCATGTGCCGGTGGGCGAGGACCAGAAGCAGCATGTCGAGCTCGCGCGCGACATCGCGCAGAAGTTCAACAACGACTTCGGGGTCCAACTCTTCCCGCTGCCCGAGCCCATGATCCAGGGGCCGGCCACGCGCGTCATGTCGCTGCGCGACGGCACCAAGAAGATGAGCAAGTCCGATCCCTCGGACATGAGCCGCATCAACATGACCGACGATGCCGAGCTGGTGGCGCAGAAGATCCGCAAGGCCAAGACCGATCCCCATCCCCTGCCGGGGCCCGAGGCGCTGGGCGCCAACGGCCAGGTGAAGGACGAGCTGTTCGCGGCCCGGCCCGAGGCCTTCAACCTGCTGGGCATCTATGCGGCGCTCTCCGACCGGCCGCTGGCTTCCGTGCTGGCGGAGTTCGAGGGCAAGGCCTTTTCCGCCTTCAAGCAGGCTCTGACCGATCTTGCGGTCGCGACCCTCGGGCGGATCGGGGCCGAGATGAAGCGGCTCCTGGCCGAGCCTTCGGAGATCGACGCGGTTCTGCGGCAGGGGGCCGAGCGGGCCCGGGCCCTCTCGGCGCCGATCCTGAAGGAAGTCGAGGACGTGGTCGGCTTCCTGCGACCCTGAGCCCATTCCACGGCGGTTGAAGCGCTGCCCGGAGGCCCGGCCTTGCCTGCTTCCGGCGCGCGCCTCATCTGATAGCGTCTGAGCGCAGCGCCTGAACCGGGTTCCAGGATACGGGCCCCGCAGCCAATCGGAGTGCCGGATGAGCGAGAACGATCCTCTCCTGAACGACCCGCTGCTGGACGAGCCCCAGGCCCGCCGGCGCTGGTGGAAGCCCTCCTTCGATCGCCGCCGGATCCTGCGCTGGAGCCTCCGCGGCGTCGTGGCGCTCCTGGTCATCGCGGCGCTCTACTACCCGGTCGGCATGCTGCTGGTGCACAAGATCGACGACGACCCCGACTTCCAGGCACCGGCCACCCCGGAAGGCGCCAGCCGGGCGGTGGCGCTGGCCGCTGCCCTGATCGACCGCGAGGTCGGGGACTATGGCTGGCCGTCGAACGACCCCTTCTTCATGCCGGGCTGGGCGCTCGACAACATGCCGAACTATCAGCAGGGGATCATCGCCGCCCTGGCGCGCTTCTCCACGGAGATGCGCGACCAGATCGGCCGCGTGCGCGGCACCAGCCAGGTCGACCCGGACCTGGAGAAGGCCGCCGGCCAGTTGAGCTATTCGCCCACGGTCTGGATCTTCGACTTCTCCACCTCCTGGGCCCCGACCGCGTCCTCCGAGCAGCAATATCTCGCCGCCGCCAAGACGCTGCGGAGCTTCAACAACCGGCTCTCGCAGGGCCAGGCGGTGTTCGAGCGGCGGGCCGACAATCTCCAGGGGACGCTCGACCGCATCGCGGCCGATCTGGGCTCGGCCTCCGCCGTTCTCGACAAGCAGGTCGAGGAACATTCGGGCGACTGGGTCGATTTCCAGGCCGACGACATCTTCTACGCGACCAAGGGCCGGCTCTATGCCTATGGCCTGCTCTTGCGCGACCTCGGCACCGATTTCGCGCCGGTGATCGCCGAGCGCGATCTCAAGGCCGCCTGGGCACAGATGGTGGAGACCTTCCGCGTCGCCTCGACGCTCGATCCGCTGGTGGTGGTGAACGGCCGCCCCGATGCCTTCATGCGGCCGAGCCACCTGGCCGCGCAGGGCTTCTTCCTGCTGCGCGCCCGCACCCAGCTGCGCGAGATCTCGAACATCCTGCAGAAGTGATGAAGGGAGCGGCGCTGCCGCTCCCTTCATCATCCCCGCGACCGCGGGGATCCGTCCCGATCCAGCGCTCCAAGCTTGACGTTGGGACCCGGCTTCGCGGGGATGACGGTTAGTGGATGGGGGCAGCTTCCCCGCTTCGTCGGGACTCCGTGCGGCATCGCGCGCGAAAAACCCCGCCGAGGCTTTCCACGCCCCGCGACACCTGTGTAATCTCCAGTGAAATCGAGGGCTTCGCCCGATTCGGCGGGGGTTCGCAGGAACCGGGCGGCAGGGCTCTGGATTCGCGCCCGATTCCGACTTGGTGAGTTCCGAGCTCCGGCCATGCAGATTTACCTGCCGATCGCCGAGATGTCCCTCGACATCTTCATGTTGCTGGCGCTCGGCACCGGCGTGGGCTTTCTTTCCGGCATGTTCGGTGTCGGCGGCGGCTTCCTGCTCACGCCGCTCCTGATCCTGATCGGCGTTCCGCCGGCGGTCGCGGTCGCGACCCAGGCCAACCAGGTGGTTGCATCGTCCGTCTCGGGCGTGCTCGGCCATTGGCGGCGCGACAATGTCGATTTCAAGATGGGCTTCGTGCTGCTGATCGGCGGCTTCGTCGGCTCGACCGTCGGCGTGCTGCTGTTCGGCCTGTTGAAGCGCCTCGGCCAGATCGACCTGGTGATCGGGCTGTTATACGTCATCTTGCTGGGCCTGATCGGGACGCTGATGATGATCGAGAGCCTCGGCAGCATCCTGCGCCGGCGCCATCACATCGTCGCGGCACGCAAGCTGCACCAGCATATCTGGCTGCACGGCCTGCCCTTCAAAGTGCGCTTCCGCAAATCGCGCCTCTATATCAGCGCGATCCTGCCGGTGGCGGTCGGCTTCTTCGTCGGCATCATGTCGGCCCTGATGGGTGTCGGCGGCGCCTTCATCCTGGTGCCGGCGATGATCTATATCCTCGGCATGCCGACCATGGTGGTTGTCGGCACCTCGCTGTTCCAGATCATCTTCGTCGCCGCCAACGTGACCCTGCTGCAATCAGTGCAGAACCAGACGGTCGATGTGGTGCTGGCGCTGGTGCTGACGGTCGGCGGCGTGATCGGCGCGCAGATCGGCAGCCGCGTGGTGCAGAAACTGCCGGCCGAGCAGATCCGCGTGCTGCTGGCGGCGCTCGTGCTGATCGTCGGCGTGGTGCTGGCCTGGGAGCTGGTGGCGACGCCCAAGAACATCTATTCCATCACGCTGGTGGGGTCGTCGTCATGAGCGCCGCATTGCGCATCCGGACGGCGGTGCTCCTGCTGCTGGCGCTCTTCGCGCTCGGCGGCTCGCAGGCCAGGCCCGCGTTGGCGGCTCCCCTGATCGCCGATCTCTCCAATCATCTGATCGCGATCACCACCGGCTTTGCCGGCACCGACGTGCTGATGTTCGGCGCCACCGACGGTCCCGGCGACATCATCGTGACGGTGCGGGGTCCCTTGAGCGACGTCTCGGTGCGGCGCAAGGAGCGCGTCGCCGGCATCTGGGTCAACCGCGACACGCTCACCTTCGGCCTGGTGCCGAGCTTCTATGCGGTCGCGAGCAGCCGGCCGATCGAGGAGCTGCTGTCGCCGGAGCTGCTGCAGCGCCAGCAGGTCGGCCAGAACAATCTCGCTCTCATCCGCCCGGACTCGAAACCCACCAAGGTCGAGGCCTTCCGCCAGGCGCTCTTCAAGGTGAAGGAGGAGCAGGGGCTCTATTCGCCGACGCTGGGACGGGTGAGCTTCCTCGGCAACCAGCTGTTCCGCACCGAGCTGCGCTTTCCTTCGAATGTGCCGATCGGCAATTATCTGGTCGAAGTCATGCTGATCCGCGACGGCAAGCTGGTCAGCGCCCAGACGACGCCGCTGGTCATCAGCAAGACCGGGGTGGGTGCGGCGCTTTACCAGTTTGCCCACACCCAGTCGCTGGCCTATGGCGTCTGCGCGATCCTTGCCGCCCTGTTGCTCGGCTGGTTCGCTTATCTCATCTTCCGCAAGATCTGACCCGGAGGAGCATCCCATGTCTGCATCCGCCGAACCGCCTGCCAAGCCGCCCAGTACCGAGGCAGCGCCCGCCGAAGCCCCCAGGACGCAGGGCCGCGTCTTCCTGGTGGTGGTGGACGAATCGCCCGAGCTCAAGGTGGCCCTGCTCTATGCCTGCCGGCGCGCGCAGAAGACCGGCGGCCGCGTCGCCCTCCTCCATGTCGCCGAGACCGGCGATTTCCAGCAATTCTTCGGCGTCGGCAAGGTGATGGCGCAGGAGACGCGCCAGGCCGCCGAAGCCCTGATGCAGAAGATGGCGGCCGAGGTCTATCGCCTGTCCGGCGCCATGCCGGTGCTCTATTTGCGCGAAGGCGACCGGCGCGACGAGCTCATCAAGCTGATCAACGAGGAGCCCTCGATCTCGATCCTGGTGCTGGGCGCCTCGACCAGCTCGAAGGGGCCCGGTCCCCTGGTCTCGGCCTTGAGCGGCAAGTTCATCGGCAAGCTGCGCGTGCCGCTGACGATCGTGCCGGGCAATCTTTCGGACCAGGATATCCAGAGCATCGCCTAGGGCCTGGTCGCCTCAAGTCGATTCGACTTGAGACGTGAATCAGTCTCTAGATATTTGAATCTTGCTCGAGGAGCGCCAGGGAATTGTCCCGGCCGGGCCGGCCCGAACTCGTCATCTTCGATTGCGACGGCGTCCTCGTCGACAGCGAGGTCATCGCCTGCCGGGTGCTGTCCGAGAGCCTGGCGGAGGCCGGCATCCCCGTCGCGGCCGACGACATCGCCGAAAATTATGTGGGCTTGAGCGCCGCGACGATCTTCGCGGATATCGAGCGGCGGACCGGCCGGCGCGTGCCCGAGGATTTCGCCCCGTCGACACGCCCCCGGCTCGAGGCGGCCTTCGCGGCGGAGCTGGCGGCGATGCCCGGGGTCGCCACGGCGCTCGCCGCGATCGCGACCCGGGTCTGCGTCGCCTCCAGCAGCGCGCCGGTGCGGCTGCGCCATTCGCTGACCCTGACCGGACTGATCGACCGCTTCAGCCCGCATATCTTCAGCGCCGAGCAGGTCGCGCGCGGCAAGCCCGCGCCCGATCTCTTCCTGCTCGCGTCCGCGACGATGGGCGTGCGGCCCGAGGCCTGCTGGGTCATCGAGGACAGCCGGGCCGGGATCGAGGCGGCGGGCGCGGCCGGCATGATGGCGATCGGATTCAGCGGCGGCTCGCATTGCCGCGCCGATCACGGCGAGCGGCTGCGCCAGGCCGGCGCCACGCGCGTCCTGGCGTCGATGGATGAATTGACGAGCTTGCTGGCAGCGACGTCGCGCTGACGTCCCCCGCGGCTCAGGGCAGCCCGAAGATCTCCTGCGGGACCTCGATGCCCTTGAGCGGATGCTGGCCCAGCGATTTCAGGCGCGAGCCGCAGGGCGAGGCGAAGGGCCGCGAGGTCAGGAGCGTGCGGTCGAGCTCGGGACAGAGCGATTCGATCCGGGTCACCAGATTGACCGCGGGCCCGATCACAGTGAAATCGAGGCGCGTCGCCGCGCCGATATTGCCATACATCACCGGACCGTGATGCAGCCCGAGGCCGACCTTGAGCTCGGGCTTGGCCGCGCGCCCGCGCACCTGGTTGAGCTCGTCGAGATCGAGCAGCGCGCGCTCGGCCGCGGTCAGCGCATCGCGGCAGGCCCGGTCGCGATCGAGATCGTCGCGCATCGGAAAGATCGCCAGCATGGCGTCGCCGACGAATTTGAGAATCTCGCCGCCCATGGCCTCGACCGGCACCGCCATGCAGCCGAAATAATCGTCCAGCAGCTCGACGATCTGGTCGCGCTCGAGCCGGTCGCTCAGTTGCGTGAAGCCGCGCAGGTCGCAATACCAGAGGGCCGCCGCCAGCGTGGTCGCCTCGCCACGGCGGATCGAGCCGGTAAGCACGCGCCTTCCGGCCTCGCGGCCGAGATAGGTGTCGAGCAGGGTCGCGGTGGTGCGGCGCTGATGCAGCACCTCGATCGTGACGCTCAGTGCCGGCACCAGATCCTGGATCACCGTCAGATCCTGGTCGCTGAACCCGCCCGGCGACCGGCTCGCCCAGGAGATGCCGTGAATCTCGCCCTGGCCGAACCTCATCGGCGTGACGAGATAATCGGTGAAGCCCTCGCGCTTCAGATCGTGCAGGATCGGATAGTCGAACGCGCTCTCGGGTCCTTCGAGCCGGCGGCGGATCGTGAGCGCGGTGTTGTAGCAGGCCGCGAGCGGGCTGCGCGCGAAGGCATCGGAGATCGCGGTCTCGTGACCGTAGAGCGTCTCTTCGATCGGATGGTCCGGCGTCCAGAGCACGCGCAAGCCCGCGACCTGCGGGTGAAGCGCGCGCAGATGGATGCCGACGCGCGCCAGATGCACGCCCGCGGCGACCAGCCGCCGGGCCATGCCGTCCAGCAGTTCGCCGGGATCGGCGCTGTACCGGCCTTCCTCCAGCAGCCAGCGTTCGATGGCTGCGGTCATGCGGGGTCGTGGCTGAGCCGGCTGACCTCGTCGGGCAGGCCGAACACCGCCTGGGCGACATGCACCCCCGGCAGTTCAAAATGCCCGAGCGGCACCATCTCGATGCCGCAGGGCGAAGCGAAGCGCTCGGAGGCCACCAGGCGCCGCCCGAGCTGACGGCAAAGCCGCTCCAGGCGCGTCGTCAGGTTGACGGCATGGCCGATGACGGTGAAATCGAGCCGGTCGGGGGCACCGATATTGCCATACATGACCGTGCCCGTATGAAGCGCCAGTCCGACCTCGAGCGTGGCTTCGCCCGCCTCGCGCCGGCCTAAGTTGAGCTCGTCGAGCGCCGTCAGCGCCTGGCGTGCGGCCTTGAGCGCGGTGCGGCAGGCCCGGTCGCGATCGAGATCGTCGGCGATCGGGAAGATCGCCAGCATGGCGTCGCCGATGAATTTCAGCACCTCGCCGCCCAGCGCCTGCACGGGGGCCGCCATGCAGCCGAAATAGTCGTTGAGCAGCTCGATCACCTGGTCGGGCGCCATGCTTTCGCTCAACGCCGTGAAGCCGCGCAGGTCGCAATAGAAGATGGCGGCGGCCATGGTGACGCCGGCGCCGCGCCGGATCTGGCCCTGCAGCACGCGCTGGCCGGCATCGTGGCCGAGATAGGTGTCGAGCAAAGTCGAGGCGATGCGTTTGGTCTCGCGCACCTCGAGGGCGATGGTGAAGATCGGGATCAACCCCTTGAAGTAGGCGATCTCCTGCGCGGTGAAGCCGCCGGCGCGGTCGCTCGCGATCGCCAGCGTGTTGATGGTCCCGCTGGTGAAGAGGACCGGGAGCGCCAGATAGTCGGTGACCCCCTCGGCCTTCAGATCCTTGAGGATCGGGAAGTCGATCGGCGTCGCGGGATCCTCGATCCGCCGGCGCACCTCGTTGACGCGACGCTCATGGAGCAGGCGGATCGGGCTGTCGAGATAGGCCGGCTCCTCATAGATGCCGTGCTCGCGCGGCACGATCTTGATCTGCTCGCGGTTGCGCCACCAATGGAAGCCCTGGGCGGCCACCTGCGGATGCAGGGTGCGCACGCTGACGAAGAAGCGGAACAGCGGGAAGCCGCTCTCGACCAGGCGACGGCAAAATCCTTCGATCAGCCCCTCGCTCGACTTCTGCTCGCGCCCGTCGATCAGAAGCCAATGCGCGACCGGGTCGGCGCAAGGGGCGGGCGCCGCGACGGAGGTCTGGGGCTCTTCGGTCAAGGGCTGGTCGGTCAAGGTCTGGGGCATGGAAGCTTCGGCATAGACCCGGGAGTTCGCGTCGGTCAAGAAATCCACCATGAAAGGGCCGGCTTAGCGGATGTGGGTGGCGACGGCAGGCGCGACAATGGGCGCGGGCGACCTCGCATCGCCCCTAAATCCGTAATCCATCAGGGGATTTGAGGTTAAGCCGGTGAAACCACGACCAGAATGTGGTTGAACCCGGCGCCGCAATCGACCATTTATCGGAGCAGACAGCTAGGTTATTCACCTCGCGCCCGAGGAGGCGCCCAGCCCATGTTCATTCAGACCGAGCAGACCCCCAATCCGGCCACCCTCAAATTCCTGCCGGGCCGCGACGTGATGGGCGATGGCACCGCCAATTTCCCGACCCGCGACACGGCCGACCGCTCGCCCCTGGCACAGCGGCTGTTCCAGATCGAGGGCGTCACCGGCCTCTTCTTCGGTTCCGATTTTGTCACGGTCACCAAGGCCGAGGACCAGGAATGGAGCCTGATGAAGCCCGCCATCCTCGGCGTCATCATGGAGCATTTCGTCGCCGGCAAGCCGGTCATGGCGGAAGGGATCGCCGCGCCGGCCGAAGCCGAGGTCGCGGTCGAGGACGAAGAGATCGTGTCCCAGATCAAGGATCTGCTCGACACGCGCGTGCGCCCCGCCGTGGCCCAGGATGGCGGCGACATCATCTTCCGCGGCTTCGAGGAAGGCGTCGTCTATCTGCATATGCAGGGCTCCTGCGCCGGCTGCCCGAGCTCGACCGCCACGCTCAAGATGGGCATCGAGAACATGCTGAAGCATTACGTGCCCGAGGTGGTCGCGGTCGAAGCGGTGCCGTAAAGGGCGGCTCGCCATTCGACAAGGGCCCATCAGCGATCAGCGCGCCGGTTCACCCCGGCGCGCTTTTGTTTTTTGGATGGTTGCGGGCATCGGCCGGAGCCTTCGCTCTCTGGCCGCTCACTCTTTCGTCACCCCCTGCTCTCTCTTGTCACCCCCGCGAAAGCGGGGGCCCATGCCGATCCAGCGGTGTCGGTTGAGAGCTGGGTCCCCGCTTTCACGGGGATGACAATTCAGCAATGGCAACGGCGACGCCAATCCTGAAGGTAGGCAATGACGGCAGCGTGCTTCCTGAAGCGCCGCCGCCCCCTCACTCCACCGGGATCGGGTCCAGCGGCCGGGCCATCAGCTCGCGGCCCGGCGGCAGCGCGGAATCGCTGTAGACCGGATAGTTTCGCGAATTGAACAGCTGATAGTGCCACCATTCATTGCGATAGAAGTCCCAGTGGGCGGCCGTCATGATGCCCAGCAGGATCGCGCGGTTGCGCTGCGCCTCGACCGGGACGTCGGTGCGCGCATGATGCGCGATCGGGCGGAACTCGTCGAAGCCGGTGCCCATCTCGAGCTCGCGGCCCGCGGCATCGAGCAGGGTCAGGTCGACGGCGACGCCGCGCGAATGAGGCGAGCCCCGGCGGGGATCGGCCAGGAACTCCGGATTGGGATCCTTCTTCCACAAGGCCCATTGCGCTTCGCTCGGGCGAAAGGCGTCGAAGATCTTGAAGCGGTATCCCAGCGCCCGCGCCAGCTCGATCGCGCGCGCCAGCGCGTCGGCCGCATCGCGATGCAGATAGCAGCGCGGATAGGCATAGATCGGCTTGCCGGTGATGTTGTTGGGCGTGGCATAGGCCAGCTCGATCTCGACATCCCACTGCGGCGGCTTGATTTCGACCAGATCCATAGGCTCTCTCTCGGCTTATCGCGCCAATTGTCGCAAGATGGCGCCGGCGCCATAGCTATCAGGAAATGGAGTCTCCGGGAATCCGCATGAGTGAGCCTGTGACCGCAGCCATGGCCGGGACCTCCGGCTCCGACGGGCCGGCCGGCATGCCGCATGCGCTGACGCTGGCGCCGATCGCCAATCCGACGCTGCTGGCGCTCGACAGCACCGGCAATGCCTGCTCGGCCGCGGTCTGGCGCGACGGCGCGCTGGCCGCCCACCGGCTGGCGGAGATGACGCGCGGCCATGGCGAAAGGCTGTTGCCGATGGTGGCCGATGTCATGAAGGCCGCTTCGCTCGACATGGCGGCCCTCGATGCCATCGCGGTGACGATCGGTCCCGGCAGCTTCACGGGCTTGCGCATCGGCCTCGCCGCGGCTCGCGGGCTGGGCCTGGCCCTGGCGCGACCGGTCGTCGGCATCACCGCCTTTCTTGCCGTTGCTGCCTCGTTGCCGGCGGCCCTGCGCGAGCGCCGCGAGATCCTGGTGGCGATCGACACCAAGCGCGACGACGTCTTCCTGCAGCGATTCGATCCGGCATTGCGTGCGCTGGCACCGGCAAGGCTGATGACGGTTTCGGAGGCGATCGCCGGGCTGCCGCCGGGACCGCTGCTGCTCGCGGGCGATGGCGTGGCGCTGTTGGCGCCGTCGCTGCCGCACGATCGCGATATCGCCACGGCGCCGGGCTCGGGCCTGATCGAGGCGGCCCTGTTTGCCGGGCTGGTGGCGCGGCTTGTGGCCTGCGGCGGCGGCGGCGCGCCCGAAGGCCCCCTTTTGATGCCCGATCCTTTCTACCTGCGGGCCCCCGACGTCAAACTGCCGGGCGGCCTTCCGGCCGGCCCGCCCCCGTCATGACGACCGGCGCGCCCAATCTTTCGGTCCGGCCGACCGTCGCCTTCGATCTCGATGCGCTGGCCCTGCTCCATGCCGAGGCCTTCGCCCAGGCCTGGGATCAGCCCTGGGACCGCAATTCCATCGCCGCGCTGCTGGCGATGCCGGGTGCGTTCGGGCTGGTGGGCTTCGTCGACGATGCGCCGGCGGGACTGGTCATCGCTCGCGAGGCCGCGGGCGAGGCCGAGATTCTGACCTTGGGCGTCGTTCCCGACGCGCGCCGGCGGGGCCTCGCGCGGCTGCTGCTCGACGAGACCGCCAGCCGGGCCGCCGCGGAAGGGGCCGAGCGGCTCTTCCTCGAGGTGGCCGAGGACAATCTGGCGGCCCAGGCGCTCTATGCGCATGCCGGCTTCGTCAGGGTCGGGCGCCGCCCCGACTATTACGCGCGGGGTGCCGGCCTGCGCGTGGCGGCGCTGATCCTGTCTCTGCCCCTGGCGGCCTTGCCCTTTGCGTCGATCTGACACAAGAACTGGCCGACACAAGAACTCGACCCCTCCGTCAGTATCGAGGATCTCAGCCCAGTAGAGCCGACAGTAATGCCTGCGGAGACTCCCCGAGACTTGGCGAATATTGGCGTTTTAATCTTGACCGAAGAAGGTCCGGCCCTATGCTTGCGCGGCCTTGAAACAACCCCCCGGACCGATCCAACCATGGCCGACACCGCGAAACCCCAGGATCTGCTGCCGCTCGTCGCCGATATCGTCTCGGCGCATCTGTCCAATAATTCCGTGCCGGTCGCAGAACTGCCCAACCTCATTCGGGACATCTATCGCGCGCTCTCCACGGTGGGCGAGGCGGAGATCCCGAGCGAGCGGCCGGAACCCGCGGTGCCGGTGAAGAAATCGGTGTTCCCGGACTACATCGTCTGTCTGGAGGACGGGAAGAAGCTGAAGATGCTGAAGCGGCATCTGCGGACCGCCTACAACATGACGCCGCAGGAATATCGAGATCGCTGGGGCCTGCCGCCCGACTATCCGATGGTCGCCCCCAACTATGCCAAGCAGCGCAGCAAGCTGGCCAAGCAGATCGGTCTCGGCACCAAGGCGCGGCGCCGGCGCTGAGGCGCGGGATTTCGTCTCAAAGCCCTTACATTTTATACACTTACTGGCGGCCGGCGGCGTTTCCCCACGATAGGCGGACGCCGGGCTTGCCACTATACTTTCGCCAGCCGGGCTCCCGAGGTAGGCTGAGAAACGATGATTTCTCGAATCGAAAAACTGTGCAACGACCGCGGCCTGAAGATGACCGATCAGCGCCGGGTCATCGCGCGCGTCCTCTCGGATGCCCAGGACCACCCCGATGTGGAACAGGTCTATCGCCGGGCGACCGCGATCGACCCTCGCATTTCGATCTCGACCGTCTATCGAACGGTGAAGCTGTTCGAAGAGGCCAGCATTCTCGACCGGCATGATTTCCGCGACGGGCGCGCCCGCTACGAGGAAGTGCCGGAGCATCACCACGATCATCTGATCGATGTGCAGTCCGGCCGCGTCATCGAATTCAACAATGAAGAGATCGAGAAGCTCCAGCATGCGGTCGCGGAAAAGCTGGGCTATCGCCTGATCGGGCACCGGCTCGAGCTCTATGGCGTGCCGCTGGTCGGCGGAAAAGAGCGCAAGGAATGAGCGGAAGGCCGGTACCGCCGACGGCCGATCGGGTGCTGCCAAGCCGCGCGAAACCTGCGACCTCGGGCTCGACCAAGACCGGCAAGCCGGTCGATATCCGGGCCGGCGATCTCGAGCTCCGGCTGGCCGAGACCGAGTCCGAGATCGAGGCGGCGCAGCGCCTGCGCTATCGCGTGTTCTATCAGGAGATGTCGGCCGAGCCGACGCCGGAAATGGCGGCGGCGGGCCGCGATTTCGACAGCTTCGATCCCTTCTGCGATCACCTCCTGGTGATCGACCGGCGCGTCGGGGAAGGGGCGGCCGGCGTGGTCGGCACCTATCGCCTGCTGCGCCGTTCGCGCGCCGCCGAGCGCGGCCGGTTCTACTCGGTCGACGAGTACGACATCGCGCCCCTGGTCGCGCATCCGGGCGAAGTGCTGGAGCTGGGCCGTTCCTGCATCGACGCCGAGCATCGCTCGCGCGCCGCGATGCAGCTGCTGTGGCGCGGCATCGCCGACTATGTGATGTATCACGACGTGGCGCTCATGTTCGGCTGCGCCTCGCTGCCCGGCATCGACCCGGCGGCCCATGCGCTGCCGCTCTCCTATCTCTATTACAATCACCTGGCGCCGGAGCAGTTGCGGCCGCACGCCCTGCCGTCGCGCTATGTCGACATGCGGCTGATGCCGCGCGAAGCGATCGATCTGAAGGCGGCGCTCCTCGCCCTGCCGCCACTGATCAAGGGTTACCTGCGGCTCGGCGGTTTCGTGGGCGACGGCGCCGTGGTCGATACCCAGTTCAACACCACCGATGTCTGCGTCATCGTGAAGACGGACTGGGTCACCGACAAATATTTCAAGCATTACACGCGCGAGGATGCCGCCTCGCGCCCGCCGGCTGGACCCGCTTGATGGCTCTGCCGCGTCCGCCGCGCCTGAAGCTGCTGCCGCCCGAAGACCCGCCGCCGGAACTGGTGCTGGGCTCGACCTATCGCGCGATCTTCCGCGCGATCCCCTACATCCTCTGCACGCTGGTCCTGATACCGGTCCAGGCCTTTGCGATCGCGATCGGCTGGTCGCTGGCGCAGCGCCTGCCCATCTTCTATCACCGCATCTGCTGCCGCATCATGGGCATGCATGTCACGATCCGCGGCCACCGGTCGCGCGCGCATCCGACCTTGTTCATCGCCAACCACAGCTCCTATCTCGACATCATGGTGCTGGGCTCGCTGGTGCCCGCCTCCTTCGTCGCCAAGGCCGAGATCGCCGGCTGGCCGTTCTTCGGTACGCTGGCCAAGCTGCAGCGCTCCGTCTTCGTCGATCGCCAGCGCCAGAACACCCATCTGCAGCGCGACGAGATGCAAAAGCGGATCGACGATGGCGAGAATCTGATCCTGTTCCCCGAAGGCACCTCGGACGACGGCACCACGGTGAAGCCGTTCCGCTCGGCGCTCCTGTCGGTGGCCGAGCGCCGGGTCGGGCCCGGCCAGACGCCGCTGACGCTGCAGCCGGTCTCGGTCGCCTATACCCGTCTCAACGGCGTGCCGCTCGGGATCGGCCTGCGTCCGCTGGTGGCCTGGTATGGCGACATGGAGCTGGCGCCGCATCTGGGGCGGTTCCTCGGGCTCGGTGACATCGAAGTGGTGGTCGAATTTCATCCGACCGTCACGATCGAATCCTTCGGGTCGCGCAAGGCGCTGACCGACCATTGCTTCCGCGAGGTGGCGAGCGGCGTGGCGGCGGCCCTCTCCGGACGTCCCCAGGCCCTGCCGGCCAGCGCGCCGGCGCCCCTCGGCGCGATGCCGGCGCCGGTCGCCCGGCAGTTACCATCCGGCGTTCCCTCATGATAGAGTGGCGCCAAATGGGAATCAGCGAGGGTGACGCGAAGCGGATCGAGCGGCGCCGGAGCGGGGCCGGACCGGTCCTGACGCCTGCGGCCTCCTTTCCGCCCGTGACGTGAACATTGGCGAAGAAGCTCTACATCAAGACCTATGGCTGCCAGATGAATGAGTACGATTCCGCCCGCATGGCGGACGTGCTGGCGCCTCTCGGCTACGAACCGACCGGCCAGGTCGAGACCGCCGACATGGTCATCCTCAACACCTGCCATATCCGCGAAAAGGCCTCCGAGAAGGTGTTCTCGGAACTGGGCCGCCTGCGGCCGGCCAAGCGCCATCGCGAAGCGGCCGGGCAGGAGATGATCATCGCGGTCGCCGGTTGCGTCGCGCAGGCCGAAGGCGGCGAGATCGTCCGGCGCGCGCCCTATGTCGATATCGTGCTGGGTCCGCAGACCTATCACCGCCTGCCGGAAATGATCGCGCGCGCCAAGCGCGCCGCCGATCCCTTGCACCGCGGCATCGTCGATACCGAGTTCCCGGTCGAATCGAAATTCGACCATCTGCCCGAGACCCATGCGGCCGGCGGCGTCACCGCCTTCCTGACCGTGCAGGAAGGCTGCGACAAGTTCTGCACCTTCTGCGTGGTGCCTTATACGCGCGGCGCCGAGATGTCGCGTACGGTCGAGGAGGTCGCGGCCGAGGCGCGTCGGTTGGTCGCCAATGGCGTGCGCGAGATCACGCTCCTCGGCCAGAACGTCAACGCCTATCACGGCCGCGCGCCGCTGCGCTTCGTCGGCAAGGCCGGCGCCGCCGGTGAATGGGGCCTTGGCCGGCTGGCGCGCCATCTGGCGGAGATCGAGAGGCTGGAGCGCATCCGCTACACCACCTCCCATCCGCACGACATGGATGACGAGCTGGTCGAGGCGCATCGCGATCTGCCTCAGCTCATGCCCTTCCTGCATTTGCCGGTGCAGTCGGGTTCCGACCGCATCCTGGCCGCCATGAACCGCCAGCATCGGACGGCGGATTTCCTGCGGATCGTCGAGCGCCTGCGCAGGGCGCGCCCCGATCTCGCCCTCTCCTCCGATTTCATCGTCGGTTTTCCGGGCGAGAGCGACGCCGATTTCGAGGCGACCCTGGCGCTGATCCGCGAGGTCGAATTCGCGATGGCCTATTCCTTCAAATACAGCGCGCGCCCCGGCACGCCGGCCGCCACGCTGCCCGACCAGGTTCCCGAAGCGGTCCGCGACCAGCGGCTCGATCGCCTGCAGGCGCTCTTGCGCGAGCAGCAGCAGGCCTTCAACGCCACCATGATCGGCCGGCGCCTGCCGGTGCTGCTGGAAAAGCTCGGTCGCCACGAAGGCCAGCTGATCGGCCGCAGTCCCTATCTGCAGTCCGTGCATCTCGAGGCGCCTGCGGCGTTGATCGGCCAGATCCAGCCGGTCGACATCCTGGCTCTCTTCCCCAATTCGCTCGCCGGCCGCCTCGCCTCCGGGCATGCCGGCGCGCGCGAACGGCTCTCGGCGTGAAATCCTTGCCCCAAGCCACGGTCAATCCACCGATCCATCTCGAGTTCGACGACAACCGGCTGCTGCCTTCCCTGTTCGGCGAGCATGACCAGCATCTGGTCCGCGTCGAGCAGGGTCTGGGCGTGTCGCTGGTCTCGCGCGGCAATCGTCTTGCCATCTCCGGGCCCACCGATGCGGTGGCCCATGCCCGCACCACCCTGATCGCGCTCTATCAGCGGCTGAAGCGCGGGCTGCCCGTCGACATGGCGGAAGTGGATGCGGCGGTGCGGCTGGTGCGCGCGGAAGAACAGGCGGGCGAGCCCAGCCTGTTCGAGCGCATGGGACCGGACGGCACGGCGGTGCGCACGCAGCGCCGTCACATCACGCCGCGTTCGCCGATGCAGGCCGAATATCTCAAGGCGCTGCGCGATCGCGATCTCGTCTTCGGCCTCGGGCCGGCCGGCACCGGCAAGACCTATCTGGCGGTCGCGGTCGCGGTGGCGATGCTGACCAAGGGCTCGATCGACCGCATCGTGCTGTCGCGGCCCGCGGTCGAGGCCGGCGAGCGGCTGGGCTTCCTGCCCGGCGATCTGCGCGAGAAGGTCGATCCCTATCTGCGCCCGCTCTATGACGCGCTCTACGACATGATGCCGACCGAACAGGTCATGCGCCGGCTTTCCAACGGCGAGATCGAAGTGGCGCCGCTGGCCTTCATGCGCGGACGGACCCTCTCCAACAGCTTTGTCATCCTCGACGAGGCGCAGAACACCACGCCGGTGCAGATGAAGATGTTCCTCACCCGCCTGGGCGAGGGCAGCCGCATGGCGGTCACGGGCGATCTATCGCAGATCGATCTGCCGGTGGGACAGCGCTGCGGCCTGGCCGACGCGGTCGAGACGCTCGACGGTGTCGAGGGCGTGAGCATGGTTCGCTTCACCGAGGCCGACGTGGTCCGCCATCCGCTGGTCGGACGCGTGGTCCGTGCCTATGAGGCACGCGAGCGCGAGCAGCGCGCCCGCGATGGTGGCGCCTCGGACGGGACCGGCCGCGACACGCCGCGTCGGTAGAGCCCATGACGCGAGCGGCCAAACCGGCGGCGCGCAAGACGCGCGCCGGGTCGGCGAAATCCAAATCCGCATCCGCCAGGGCGAAGCCGCGCCCCTCGCCGCGCCCGACGGCCGCGCGGATCGCGATCGAGACACTGGATCCAGCCTGGCGGAAAGTGGCGCCCGCTGTCGATGCGCTCGCCCGCCGGGCCGCTCTTGCCGCCCTGGCGGCGGCCCTGCCGCCAGGCCCGCGCGCCGAACTGGCCCTGGCGCTGGGCGACGACGCCCTGCTGCAGCGTCTCAACCGGGATTACCGGGGGCGCGACAAGCCCACGAATGTGCTATCTTTTCCCTATGTTGCGTCGCCCGGGACGCCCGCACAGGGCGGACGCTTTCTCGGTGACGTGGCGGTCGCGCGCGAAACGCTGCTCGCGGAAGCGGTCGCCGAAGGCAAACCGGCAGCGCATCACCTGAGTCATTTGATCGTGCATGGGGTCCTCCATCTCTTGGGCTACGACCACGAACATGCCGCCGAGGCGCGGCGGATGGAGGCGCTCGAACGCAGGGTGCTCGCCGGCCTCGGCATCCCCGATCCCTATCGGGTGCGGCCGGCCGCGGCCCGGCGCCGCTGAGACGGTGGTGCCCGCATGAGCGATCCCGCCACCAGCGCCTCCGGCCGCGACGCGACCGAGACCGACGAATCCTCGGGGTTCCGCGTCATCCGCAATTGGCTGCGCTGGCGCCGCCGCCACCGCAAGACCGAGACCGACCTGCGCGACGCGATCGAGGAGCTGATCGAGGAGAGCGAGGGCGACACCGAGGCCGAGCCCGCGCATGGCGACGAGAGCAGCCTGCTGCTCAACATCCTCAAGCTGCGCGATCTCACCTGCGTCGACATCATGGTGCCGCGCGCCGACGTGATCGCGGCGCCGGCCGATATCAGTCTCGAGGATCTGGTCAAGGTGATGGTGCGCGAGGGCCATTCGCGCCTGCCGATCTTCCGCGAGACGCTCGACGATGCGGTCGGCATGGTGCATATCCGCGACGTGCTGGCCTGCATCGCCGGCGAGCGCAAATACGACCTGATGCAGATCAAGCGCGAGGTTCTCTTCACCGCGCCCTCGATGCGGGCGCTCGATCTGCTCCTGGAGATGCGCCTCAAGCGCATCCATATGGCGCTGGTGGTCGACGAGTTCGGCGGCATCGACGGGCTGGTGACGATCGAAGACGTCGTGGAGGAGATCGTCGGCGAGATCGAGGACGAGCACGATGTCGCCGAAGGGCCGAAGCTGATCCAGCGGCCCGACGGGACCCTGATCGCCGACGCCCGCGCCACCATCGAGGAATTCGAGGCCATGGTCGGGCCCGTGCTCTCGGCGGAAGAACGCGAGGAGGATGTGGACACGCTGGCGGGGCTCGTCTTCGCGCTCGCGGGCCGCGTGCCCAGCCGTGGCGAGCTCATCACCCATCCGGCCAGCGGAATCGCCTTCGAAGTGCTGGATGCCGATCCGCGCCGCATCAAGCGGCTCAAGATCCACAATCTGCCCAAGCCCTCCACGGATGGCAAAGAATAAGGCGGCCGCTCGGGCGGTCGGACGAATCCCCTCCATGACCGACGACAAGGACGCGCCGCCCTGGCCGATGCTGGGCCGTCTCGACGCGCGACTGGCGGCCCTGACGGGGTGGCGCCGTTATCTGCTCCTGACCGTCCTGGGCGCCCTGGGGGCGCTTGCCCTGCCGCCGGTGCATATCGTGCCCGCCTTCTGTCTCGGGCTCTGGGCCATCGTCTGGGGAATCGAGCGCGCGCCGTCGAGCCGTGCGGCCTTCGCAACCGGATGGTGGGTCGCGTTCGGCTATTTCCTCGCCGGCCTCTATTGGGTCGCGAGCGCGTTTCTGGTCGATCCGGTGAAGTTCGGCTGGATGATTCCCTTCATCCTCGGCGGCCTGTCCGCCCTGATGGCGTTCTTCGTCGGCGCCTCGGCCGCCGCGGTGCGCTGGCTGAAGCTGAAGGGCGTGGCCGGCGTCCTGGCGCTGGCCGTCGCCTGGCTCTTCTTCGAATGGGTGCGGAGCTGGCTGTTCTCAGGGTTTCCATGGAACCTCGCCGGCTATGTCTGGGCCTTCTCCGACGGCATGAACCAGTTCGCCGCGCTGGCCGGAATCTGGGGCCTCTCCCTTGTGACAATTGTTGGGCTGGGCCTGCCGGCGCTACTCGCGCGTCCCGCGAAAAACCCCCGGACTGTGGTCCTAGCCGTGGCATCGGGACTTACCTTGTTGGCGGCGATCTGGATCGGCGGCGCGATCCGGCTGTCGCTGGCGCCGCCGCCGGCGAGCGATGGGCTGCATCTGCGAATCGTCCAGGCGGACATCCCGCAGACGCTAAAAAACGACAGCGATGCTGCCTACCGGAATGTACTACGACAAGTTGAGATGACGCGGGGGACACCCGGCGGCGAGGCGGCGCGCCTCGTGCTGTGGCCCGAAGCGGCGGTGCCGTTCCTGATCGATCGGGAGCCCGAGTTACGCACAGCATTAGCTGGCGTCGTACCACCCGGGGGTTATCTCTTCACCGGCTCGCCGCGCGGCGAACCTCAAACTGGTCCGCTCGATCAAGTCTGGAACAGCCTCGTGGTGCTCGACGAGCACGCCACGATTCGCGCGACATTCGACAAGTTCCATCTCGTACCGCTCGGCGAGTATGTGCCGCTGCGCCGGTTGTTTCCCTTTATTTCCAAGGTGACGCCCGGTGGCATGGACTTCACGGCCGGTGCCGGTCCCACAACGATTCATTTGCCTGGGATCCCGGCCGTCGGGCCGGTGATCTGCTATGAGGTGATTTTCCCCCACGCCATTGTGAATGAGGCCGACAGACCTGATTGGATCGTCAACCTCACCAATGACGGCTGGTTCGGAATCACCAGCGGGCCCTACCAGCATTTCGCGAGCGCGCGCCTGCGCGCCGTCGAGGAAGGACTGCCGCTGGTGCGCGCGGCCAATACCGGCATCTCCGGCATTGTCGATTCTTACGGCCGCGTCATCAAGGAACTGGGCCTCGGCGAAGCCGGAGTCCTCGACGGCATCCTGCCACAGCCATTAACTCCTACAGCTTATGCGCGCGGGGGCGACTGGAATGTCCTCGCTTTGGGGTTGATCGCCGCTCTCCTCGCACTAGTTTGTCATAAGCGTAAAACCTGACCGCTCCGTCATTGTGGCAGGTCTTACCTTTATGCGGTTGCCGCTCCCGATCGCAGCGGGGCATTGAGCGCTTCGCGTGTTGACTGCATAAGGGCGTATGACCTACTAGAGAGTGTGGACCGAGGTCCTAGGTGACGGACGGTCGAACCTTGAAAGGATGAACTCGTATGCCCCGCGGCCGGAAATCCTCCGGAAGGATGGCTAGTCAAGGCTTCCCCAATCCCATCGACGTTCATGTCGGCGCGCGTATTCGGCAACGCCGTACGCTGCTCGGCATGAGTCAGGAAAAGCTCGGTGAAGCGATCGGTCTGACCTTCCAGCAGGTCCAGAAATACGAACGCGGCGCGAACCGCGTCGGCTCGAGCCGGTTGTTCGATCTGGCCCGCGTACTCGACGTGCCGGTCAGCTATTTCTTCGAGGACATGTCGGCCGGCACGGCGTCGAAATCGCCGTCGCGTCTGCGTGGCCTGGCGGAGCCGAAGCCCGAGCCCTTCGAGCCCGATCCGCTGGCGAAACGCGAAACCCTGGAGCTGGTCCGCGCTTACTACCGCATTGCCGATCCGGCGGTGCGCAAGCGCGTGTTCGAGCTGACCAAGGCCCTGGGCCGAACGGTCCGCAAGCGCCGGGCTTCCTGATCCGCTCTCCCGCCTGACCGCTTCAGTCCGCGACCTCGCCTCGCCCCATGCCGGGGGCGGGGACAAATGGTCGCGGCTGACTTTCGTGGGCGCGATGGGGTCGCCGCGGCTGGCGGTCGCGCCGAGGCTTCGGCATCCGGGGGCCGTTTTGCGCGGATTCGGATGCGCCCGGCGCCTGCCGGGCCGCGTCGCTTCGCGCTGTCGGCCGGCCACCGGGCTTAAGCTCCTCTTATGACGATCGCCGGTCAATTTGGCTTGACCGGTCCGCGGCGCTTGAAACATCATCCGGCGCCCGAATCCGGGGGTCTGTCCAGAGTCGGCGGCTGGCAGCGACGCGGACCCGACGTCCGCGCCTTATCGATCATTCATGCGCCACTGTCCTTATGAGGAGCGCCCGTGTCCAAGGGGTCCTATCTCTTTACCAGCGAATCCGTGGCCGAAGGCCATCCGGACAAGGTCTGCGACCGCATCTCCGATGCGATCGTCGATACCTTCCTGACGGCGGAGCCCCAGGCGCGCGTCGCGGTCGAGACGCTGTGCACCACCAATCGCGTGGTGCTCGCGGGCGAAACCCGCGGTCCCGCCTCGATCACGCCGAAGCTGATGGAAGACGTGGCGCGTCAGGCCATTCGCGATATCGGCTATGAGCAGGAGGGCTTCCACTGGAAGCATGCGAAGGTCGAGGTGCTGGTTCACGGCCAGTCCGCCGACATCGCCCAGGGCGTCGACGCGCTCGGCAACAAGGACGAGGGGGCCGGCGACCAGGGCATCATGTTCGGCTTCGCCTGCAACGAGACCGAGCATCTGATGCCGGCGCCGATCTTCTACGCGCACAATATCCTTCGCTCGCTGGCCGAGGCGCGCCATTCCGGCGCCGAGCCCGGCCTCGGTCCCGATGCCAAGAGCCAGGTCACGCTGCTCTATGAGAACGGCAAGCCGGTGCGCGCCACGTCGGTGGTGGTGTCGACGCAGCATTCCGAGCGGCTGTCCCAGGACCATGTGCGCGAGATCGTGCGCCCGCATGTCCTCAACGTCCTGCCCAAGGGCTGGATGTGTCCTGAGGCCGAATTCTATGTGAACCCCACCGGCCGTTTCGTCATCGGCGGCCCGGACGGCGATGCCGGCCTCACCGGCCGCAAGATCATCGTCGACACATACGGCGGGGCGGCCCCGCATGGCGGCGGCGCCTTCTCCGGCAAGGACCCGACCAAGGTCGACCGGTCGGCGGCCTATGCCGCGCGCTACCTGGCGAAGAATGTCGTGGCGGCGGGCCTCGCCGAGCGCTGCACCATCCAGATCTCCTACGCGATCGGCGTCTCCAAGCCGCTCTCCTTCTATGTGAATACGCACGGCACCGGCCGGGTGGAAGAGGACAAGCTGGCGAGGCTGCTGCCGGAGCTGGTGGATCTGCGTCCGCGAGCGATCCGCGAGCATCTGGGGCTCAACCGTCCGATCTATGCGCGCACCGCGGCCTATGGCCATTTCGGCCGCGCACCCGATCCCGATGGCGGCTTCTCCTGGGAACGCCTCGATCTGGTGCCGGCCCTCAAGCGCGAGCTGCACTAGGCGCCATGCCGAGACGCCCGGCCGCAAAGGCCGGCGACGGCCGCGAGGATCGGACTGCCGGACAGGACGGGACCGGCGAGCGGCTCCATTTCCATGGCCGCCGCAGGGGCCGCAAGCTGCGGCTGGGTCAGCAGCGGCTCATGCAGGAAACCCTGCCGGGCCTGAGGATCGAGCTGCCGCCGGCCGGCGCCCGTCTCGATCCCGAGGCGTTGTTCGGACCGGGCCGCGAACTCTGGCTCGAGGTCGGCTTCGGCTCCGGCGAGCATCTCGCCTGGCAGGCCGAGAACAACCCGGATGTCTCGATCATCGGCTGCGAGGTCTTCGAGAACGGCATCGCCCGGGCGGTGGGTCATGCGGTCGAGCGCGGCCTTCGCAATCTGCGTTTCTTTCCCGACGATGCCCGGATGCTGATGGACTGCCTGCCCGACGCCTCGCTGAGCCGGGTGTTCATCCTGTTTCCGGATCCCTGGCCCAAGACGCGCCATGCCGAGCGCCGCTTCGTCGGCCGGCCCAATCTCGACCGGCTGGCGCGGCTGATGCGGCCCGGCGGGGAATTGCGGATGGCCAGCGACGATCCCAGCCAGATCCGCTGGATGCTGGCAGAGACCATCGATCATCCGGCCTTCCTCTGGCTCGCGGCCGGTCCGGAGGATTGGCGCCGGCGTCCGGCCGACTGGCCGGGCACGCGCTACGAGGCCAAGGCCTTGTGCGAAGGACGTAAACCCGCCTATTTCCGCTTCCGGCGGCGCTGAACCGGGGAATCCGGAAGAAATATTTTTTTGCGCTCGGGCGTTATGCCGCGTGCCCCCGAGGGCGCTGCGGAAACTCGCCAAACCCGCGAAAAACCGGCAAAAAGTCTCTTGCGCGGGGAAAGAAAGCCACTATATTCCCGGCCATCATTGTTCCGAACATACGGGACCAAGAAAAAAGGTGGGCCGAATGCCCGCCTTTTTTGTTACCCGCGGTTTGGGCGCGTTTTGACGTGACCCAAACCCTTTGACAATTGAGCCCTGAATGGTCGAGACGCGCCAGATCGAGCAGATGATCGAGCCTTCGCTTGCCGCGATGGGCTATGAGATCGTCCGCGTCCATATCTCGGGCGGGCATCGGCCGATCCTGCAGATCATGATCGAGCGGATCGATGGCCGCGAGATCACGGTCGATGACTGCGCCGACTCCAGCCGCGCCATCTCGGCCTTGCTGGATGTCGAAGATCCGCTGCCCTCGGCCTACGAACTCGAGGTCAGCTCGCCCGGAATCGACCGGCCGCTGACCCGGCCCAAGGATTTCGAACGGTTCGCCGGCCATCTGGCGAAGATCGAAACGCGCCGGCCGATCGAAGGGCGCAAGCGCTTCCAGGGACGCCTCGTCGGCCGCGCCGGCGAGGAGGTCGTGGTGGCGCTGGAAGAAGGCGGGGAGGCCCACCTGCCGATGACTGAGATAGCCAAAGCCAAACTGGTGCTGACCGACGAACTGATCGCGGCAGCCGCAAACAACGCGAATCGTTAGATCCCGAGGTCGACATGGAACCCACAATTGCCATTCCCAGGCTCGAGCTTCTGCAGGTGGCGGAAGCCGTCGCGCGCGAAAAGGGCATCGAGCGCGATGAAGTGCTGGAAGCGATGGAGCAGGCGATTCAGAAGGCCGGCCGCTCCAAATACGGGCATGAGCACGACATCCGCGCTCTGATCGACCGCAAGAGCGGCGAGATCCGCCTGATGCGCTTCCGCGAGATCGCCGATCCGGTGGTCAATGAGGCGACGCAGATCCCGCTCGCCGACGCGCTGCGCTCCCATCCCGACAAGAAGCTCGGCGATTTCCTGATCGAGGAACTGCCGCCGATCGATTTCGGCCGCATCGCCGCCCAGACCGCGAAGCAGGTGATCGTGCAGAAGGTGCGCGAAGCCGAGCGCAAGCGCCAGTTCGAGGAGTTCAAGAACCGCAAGGGCGAGATCGTCAACGGTCTGGTCAAGCGCGTCGAGTTCGGCAACGTGACGGTCGATCTGTCCCGGGCCGAGGCGCTGCTGCGCCGCGACGAGCTGTTGCCGCGCGAGGCCTTCCGCGTCGGCGATCGCGTCCGCGCGCTGGTGCTGGATGTGCGCGAGGAGCCGCGCGGGCCCCAGATCTTCCTGTCGCGCACCCATCCGACCTTCATGGCCAAGCTGTTCGCCCAGGAAGTGCCGGAAATCTACGACAACATCATCGAGATCAAGGCCGTGGCCCGCGATCCCGGAAGCCGCGCCAAGATCGCCGTCATCTCGAACGACAGCTCGATCGATCCGGTCGGTGCCTGCGTCGGTATGCGCGGCAGCCGCGTCCAGGCGGTGGTCGGCGAGCTCCAGGGCGAGAAGATCGACATCATTCCCTGGTCGCAGGATCCGGCGACCTTCGTGGTGAACGCGCTGGCCCCGGCCGAGGTCGCGAAGGTGGTGCTGGACGAGGAGACCCATCGCATCGAGGTGGTGGTTCCCGACGACCAGCTGTCGCTCGCGATCGGCCGTCGCGGCCAGAACGTGCGTCTCGCCTCGCAGCTCACCGGCTGGGATATCGACATCCTGACCGAGGCCGAGGAATCCGAGCGCCGCAGCGAAGAGTTCCGCTCGCGCTCGCAGATGTTCATCGATTCGCTCGATGTCGACGACGTGATCGCGCATCTGCTGGTGACCGAAGGCTTCACCACGGTCGAGGACGTCGCTTTCATCCCGGTCGAGGATCTGGCCGCGATCGAGGGTTTCGACGAGGAAGTGGCCGAGGAGCTGCGCCAGCGGGCGCAGGCCTGGCTCGAGCAGCAGAACGAGAAGCTCAGCCTGCGCCGGCGCGAGCTCGGCGTCGCCGAGGATCTGGCCGCGGTCGAGGGCCTGACCCCCGGCATGCTGGTCACGCTCGGCGAGGCCGGCGTCAAGACGCTCGACGATCTGGCCGATCTCGCGACCGACGAGCTGGTCGACAAGAAGGACGGCATTCTGCGCGGCCATGATCTGAGCCGGGCCGATGCCGAGGCCATGATCATGGCGGCGCGCGCCCATTGGTTCGAAGGCGACCAGGCCAAGGCCTGAGCCGAGAGCGGAACGCAAGGAACGGCGACGAGAACGAGGACGGCGGAATCGAACGAATGCAGGGTAGGATGGGTATGACGGCCAAGGTTGCAGCCGATGATCCGAACCGGGGGGCGATGAGCCCGACCGGCGAGGGCGCGGCCGTGGACGAGGCCGATCTGGTGGCGGCGGACGAGCCGGCCGCCGATGGCCCGCTGCGCCGCTGCATCGCCACGCGCGAGATCAGGCCCAAGGAAGAGCTGCTGCGTTTCGTGGCCGGTCCCGACAAGGATGTGGTGCCCGACCTCGCCGGCAAGTTGCCGGGCCGGGGACTTTGGGTTTCGGCCGATCGGGCCGCCATCGAGCTGGCGGTGCAGAAGAATCTGTTCGCCAAGGCCGCCAAGGCGCCGTTGCGCCCCGCGGCGGGGCTGGCCGACGAAGTCGTCCGCCTGCTGAAGCGTCGCTGCCTGGAACTGATCGGCCTCGCCCGCGGTGCGGGGCAGGCCGTGGCCGGTTACGAGAAGGTCGATGCCTGGCTCGAGCGGGGCCAGGTGGCGGTGCTGCTCGAAGCCTGCGACGGGGCTGCCGATGGCAAGCGCCGCCTCGCGGCGAAGGCCGGGGCACCCCATATAAGCAAGGCACCGGCAGCAGCGACGGCCGAAAAGCCGCGCATTGCCGTGATCGACCTCTTTACCGCCTCTGAACTCGCCTCGGCCCTCGGCCGCGAGCATGTGGTTCATGCCGCTCTGAGCGAGGGCGGCCTCGCCCGTGCGCTCGTGACGGATGCCTCAAGACTCAAAGCCTTGATTGCCGGACACAACAACTGAAGACCGATCGGATTATCGCGATGACCAGTAGCAACGACACCGATGCCAGCAAAAAGCCGCTGAAGCTGAGCCGTCCCAAGCTCGAGCTGAAGAAGACGGTCGATGCCGGTCAGGTTCGACAGAGCTTCCCCCATGGCCGGACCAAGACCGTCGCGGTCGAGGTGAAGCGCAAGCGCACCTATGCGCGCGGCAATGGCGACAAGGTCACCGAGGTCACGACCGAGCCCGAGGTGGTGGTGCCCGCCGAGGCGCCTGTGCATGGTCATGCCCCCGCTCCCGTCGAGGTGGCTCCGCCCGCGGTCGCGCGCCATCTCACGGAGAGCGAGCGCGCCGTCCGCCTGAAGGTCCTGGGCGAAGCCAAGCGCGACGACGAGTTGCGCCGCCAGATCGAGATGGAAGCCGCCCGTCAGCGCGCCGAGGAAGAGGCGCGGGCGGCGGCCGAGGAAGCGGCCCGGCCCAAGCCGGTCAAGACCGAGGCGGAACCGGCCCCGGCCGTCGTGGCGGAAGTCACGCCAGCGCCGGTCAAGGCCAAGCCCGCGCCCGAGCCGGTGCCCGCGCGTGACGGCGAGGCCAAGCCGCATCGCCTGACCGCGAAGCCCGCGGCGGCGGCCGTGCCCGCCACCGAGGACGATGAAACCGACCGCGCCCGGCGTCCGGGCGGGCCCGTGCGTCATGCGGTGCCGAAGCCGGCCCCCGTGGCGCGCCGCGACGAGCCGCGCCGGCGCACCGGCAAGATCACGATCTCGCAGGCGTTGGACGAGGATGCAGGCGAGCGCGTGCGCAGCCTGGCCGCCGTCCGCCGTGCCCGCGAGAAGGAACGCCGCCTCGCCATGGCGGCAGGCGATTCAACAAAGGTAATTCGCGACGTGGTCATTCCCGAGACGATCACCGTGCAGGAGTTGGCCAACCGTATGGCCGAGCGCGGTGCGGACGTCATCAAGTCCCTGATGAAGATGGGCATCATGGCGACCATCAACCAGACGCTCGATGCCGATACGGCCGAGCTGGTCGCCGCTGAATTCGGCCACCGGGTCCGCCGCGTATCGGCGGCCGACGTCGAGATCGGCGTCGAGGGCTTGACCGACGAGGCCGAGCATATGGTCTCGCGCTGGCCGGTCGTGACCGTGATGGGCCATGTCGATCACGGCAAGACCTCGCTGCTGGACGCCTTGCGCCAGACCGATGTCGCGGCCCATGAGGCCGGCGGCATCACGCAGCATATCGGCGCCTATCAGGTGACCCGCAGCAACGGGCAGAAGATCACCTTCATCGACACGCCGGGCCATGCCGCCTTCACCGAGATGCGCGCGCGCGGCGCCAATGTCACCGACATCGTGGTGCTGGTGGTGGCGGCCGATGACGGCATCATGGAGCAGACGGTCGAGGCGATCCATCACGCCAAGGCCGCGAAGGTTCCGATCATCGTCGCCATCAACAAGATCGACAAACCCGATGCCAACCCGACCCGCGTGCGCCAGGAACTGCTGAAGCACGAGCTGGTGGTCGAAGAGCTGGGCGGCGACATCCAGACTGTCGAAGTCTCGGCCAAGACCCGGCAGGGCCTCGACAAGCTCGAAGAGGCGATCCTGCTGCAGGCCGAAATCCTGGAACTCAAGGCCAATCCGGATCGCCCGGCCTCGGGCGCCGTGATCGAAGCCAAGCTCGAGCGCGGCCGCGGCGTCGTGGCGACCCTGCTGGTACAGCGCGGCACGCTTCGCGTCGGCGACATCCTGGTCGCGGGCGGCGAATGGGGCCGCGTGCGCGCCCTTCTCAACGACCGCGGCGACGTGATGAACGAAGGCGGTCCTTCGACGCCGGCCGAGATCCTGGGCCTGCAGGGCGCGCCGCTCGCCGGCGACACCTTCGCGGTGGTCGAGAACGAGACCAAGGCGCGTCAGGTCAGCGAATATCGCCAGCGCGTCCAGCGCGACAAGGAAGCGGCCACCCGCGTGCGCGGCTCGGCCCAGGACATCTTCACCAAGATCGCCGAGGGCGAGGCCCGCGAGCTGCCGATCATCGTCAAGGGCGACGTGCAAGGCTCGATCGAGGCGATCAACGCGTCGCTGCAGGGCCTGAACACCAAGGAAGTCGCGGTGCGCGTGCTGCATACCGCGGTCGGCGGCATCAACGAGTCCGACGTGACGCTGGCGCGGGCCTCGAACGCGATGATCATCGGCTTCAACGTGCGCGCCAATCCGCAGGCGCGCGAGATGGCCAAGCGCGACAAGATCGAGATCCGCTACTACTCGATCATCTACAACGTGGTGGACGACGTGAAGGCGGCCCTCTCGGGCCTGCTCTCGCCGACGATGCGCGAGAACTTCCTGGGCTACGCCACGATCCGCGAGGTCTTCAACATCACCAAGGTCGGCAAGGTCGCCGGCTGCATGGTCACCGAAGGGACGGTCAAGCGCGGCGCCAAGGTGCGCCTGCTGCGCGACAACGTCGTCATTCACGAAGGCAGCCTGAAGACGCTGAAGCGCTTCAAGGACGAAGTGCGCGAGGTCAAGGAAGGCTTCGAGTGCGGCATGGCCTTCGAGAATTACGACAACATCCAGGTCGGCGATCAGATCGAGTGCTTCGAGATCGAGTCGGTGACGCGCACGCTGGCCTAGAGCCTGATCGTCTCAAGTCGAATCGACTTGAGACGTGAATCAGCCTCTAGTGATTTGAATGAGAGCAAGATTCACGGATCGGCTTGATTCAAGCCGATCCGATCTTGCTCTGGGGGCCGGCGCGGGCGTCACCCGCTCTGCTTCGAACGAACGGAACGATCCGAGGGCTTTCCAGGTGAAGGCACGTCGAAAATCACGCGCTGGCTCGGGCCCGAGCCAGCGCCAGTTGCGCGTTGGCGAAGAGATCCGGCATGTGCTGGCGGAGCTCTTCGTCGAAGGCCGGCTGCATGATCCGGAGCTGGCCGATCTGCGGATCACCGTGACCGAGGTCAAGGTCAGCCCCGATCTGAAGAACGCGAGCGCCTTCGTGGTGCCTTTCGGCGGCGGCGATCCCGAAGCCCTGGCCCAGTCGCTCAATCATGCGGCGCCCTTCCTGCGCGGCGAGATCGCTCACGCGCTCAAGCTGCGCTTCGCACCGCAGATACGCTTCCACCCGGACAAATCCTTCGACCGCGCGCAGCGCCTCGACCAGCTCTTCCACAGCCCCGAGATCGCGCGCGACCTGGGCGAGACGAAGGACGACGGTCGGGGACCAAACGACCAGGATGGGGACGACGAAGGCGGGGAGCGCTAGGGGATGGCGCGCCGGCGCAAGGGTCAGCCGATCAATGGCTGGGTCATCCTGGACAAGCCCTTGGGCATGACCTCGACGCAAGCCGTCGGTGCGGTCCGCCGTCTCTTCGACGCCAACAAGGCCGGCCATGGCGGGACGCTCGATCCGCTGGCGACCGGGCTGCTGCCGATCGCGCTCGGCGAGGCGACCAAGACCGTCTCCTATGTGATGGACGGGCGGAAGGTCTATCGCTTCACCGCCCGCTGGGGCGAGGCGCGGTCGACCGACGATGCCGAAGGTCCGGTTACGGCCCGGAGCGACCGGCGCCCCACGACCGCCGAAATCGAGGCCGTCCTGCCCCGCTTCCAGGGCGAGATCAGCCAGGTTCCCCCGGCATTTTCCGCGATCAAGGTCGAAGGCGAGCGGGCCTACGACCTGGCGCGGGCCGGGGAAACGGTCGATCTGGCGGCGCGCCCCATCTGGATCGAGCGCCTGAGCCTGGTCTCGCAACCCGACGAAGACCATGCCGAATTCGAGGTCGTGAGCGGCAAGGGCGCCTACATGCGTAGTCTTGCCAGGGACTTAGGCCTTGCCCTGGGGACCTTTGCCTATGTCTCGGCCCTGCGGCGAATCGCGGTCGGACCCTTCACGGAATCCCAGGCGATTTCTCTGGAATCGCTGAAAGCCCTGGGGCATATTCCGCCCGCCTCAGGGCACCTGTTACCGGTCGAGACGGCGCTGGACGACATCCCGGCCCTTCCCTTGACCGACGCCGAGGCGCTTCGCCTGCGTTCTGGCCAGTCCATCGGTTTGCTCCGCGCGAGCGACCGCGAACGGTTGGGCGCGATCCGTAGCGGCGATTTGGTCTGCGCCATGGCCGGCGGAAAGCCGGTGGCGTTGGCCCGCTTGGAAGCCGGCGATCTGCGCCCCGTGCGCGTGTTGCATCTCTAGACGAAAGGAACAGCCACGATGTCGATTACGGCCGAGCGCAAACAGTCGCTCATGAAGGAATACGCCCGCAAAGAGGGCGATACCGGTTCGCCGGAAGTTCAGGTTGCGGTCTTGAGCGAGCGAATCAAGAACCTGACCGATCACCTGCAGTCCCATGAAAAGGACTTCCACTCCCGCCGCGGTCTGCTGGTCATGGTCGGCCAGCGCCGGCGTCTGCTCGACTATCTGAAGCGCACCGACGATCCGCGTTATCAGGAGCTGGTGCAGCGCCTTGGGCTGCGCCGTTAATTTTACCAAGCGCTGTTCCGTCCCGCGGAACGACGCGATCCGATCAATGGGAGAGCGCGCGTGGCTGCGGTCGGCGCCGCGCGCGCCAGTTGCCGGGCCGACGCAAGAGGCGGGTGCTCCCGCTTCTTGCGCGGGTCCGGCGCATCCGTAAACCGGCCGTCAGTAAGGACCTTTATCCATGTTCAAAATCTATCGAAAAGAGATCGAGTGGGGCGGCCGTAAGCTCAAGCTCGAGACCGGTCATATCGCACGTCAGGCCGATGGCGCCGTCATGGCGACCTATGGCGACACCGTCGTGCTCTGCACCGTCGTCGGTCAGCGCCAGCCCAAGGTCGGCGTCGACTTCTTCCCGCTGACCGTCAATTACCAGGAGAAGGCTTTCGCCGCGGGCAAGATCCCGGGCGGCTTCTTCAAGCGCGAAGGCCGGCCGAGCGAGAAGGAGGTGCTGACCTCGCGCCTCATCGACCGCCCGATCCGCCCGCTGTTCGCCGAGGGCTATCGCAACGAGACCCAGGTGGTCTGCACCACGCTCAGCCACGACCTCGAGAACGATCCCGATGTGGTGGCGATGATCGGCGCCTCGGCGGCGCTGACGATCTCCGGCATTCCGTTCCTCGGCCCGATCGCGGCCGCGCGCGTCGGCTATATCGACGGCAAATATGTGCTCAATCCGCGCCTCGAGGAGCTCAAGACCTCGAGCCTCGAGCTGGTTCTCGCCGGCACGACCGAAGGCGTGCTGATGGTCGAGTCCGAAGCCAGCGAGCTGTCGGAAGAGATCATGCTGGGCGCCGTCACCTTCGGCCATGCGGCTTTCCAGCCCGTCATCCAGGCGATCATCGAGCTCGCCGAGCAATGCGCCCATGAGCCCTGGCCGCTGCCGGAGAAGGGCCCCGAATACGAGACCGCCAAGGCCCGCCTCAAGGCGATCTCGGGGGACGCGATGCGCCAGGCCTATGAAGAGACCGGCAAGCAGGCGCGGACGAACAAGGTCGACGAAGTCCGCGCCAAGGCGGTGGAGACCCTGGTGGCCGAAGGCTTCCAGGCCGAGCTGGTGTCCAAGCTCCTGAAGAAGCTCGAGCAGGACATCGTGCGCGGCGCCATCCTCGAGACCGGCAAGCGCATCGACGGCCGCGACACCAAGACTGTCCGTCAGATCGACAGCGAAGTCGGCGTGCTGCCGCGCGCCCACGGCTCCGCGGTCTTCACCCGCGGCGAGACGCAGGCCTTCGTCGTCGCCACGCTCGGCACCGGCGAGGACGAGCAGATCATCGACGCGCTCGAGGGCGAGTTCCGCGAGCATTTCCTGCTGCATTATAACTTCCCGCCCTATTCCACGGGCGAGACCGGCCGCATGGGCTCGCCGGGCCGGCGCGAAGTCGGCCATGGCAAGCTCGCCTGGCGCGCCATCCATCCGATCCTGCCGAAGAAGGAAGACTTCCCCTACACGCTGCGCGTCGTGTCGGAGATCACCGAATCGAACGGTTCCTCCTCGATGGCGACGGTCTGCGGTTCGTCGCTGGCGCTGATGGATGCGGGCGTTCCGCTGCGCCGTCCGGTGGCCGGCATCGCCATGGGCCTGATCAAGGAGAAGAGCGGCTTCGCCGTCCTCTCCGACATCCTCGGCGACGAGGATCATCTGGGCGACATGGACTTCAAGGTGGCGGGCACGACCGAAGGCGTCACCTCGCTGCAGATGGACATCAAGATCACCTCGATCACGCCCGAGATCATGAAGATCGCGCTGGGCCAGGCCCGCGACGGCCGCCTGCATATCCTGGGCGAGATGTCGAAGGCGCTCTCGCGCTCGCGCGAGGCGGTCAGCCAGAACGCGCCGCGCATCACCGTGATCAACATCCCGAAGGACAAGATCCGCGAAGTGATCGGTTCGGGCGGCAAGGTGATCCGCGAGATCTGCGAAGTCACCGGCGCCAAGATCGACATCGAGGACGATGGCACGATCAAGGTGGCGGCGGTCGACGCCACGGCGGCGCAGGCCGCGATCGACTGGATCCGCGGCATCGTCGCGGAGCCCGAGATCGGCACGGTCTACACCGGCAAGGTGGTCAAGATCATGGAATTCGGTGCCTTCGTGAACTTCCTCGGCACCCGCGACGGCCTCGTCCATATCAGCGAGCTGGCGCCTCACCGCGTCAAGCAGGTCTCCGATGTGGTGAAGGTCGGCGACGTCGTGAAGGTGAAGTGCATCGGCATGGACGATCGCGGCAAGGTCAAGCTCAGCATGAAGGCGGTCGATCAGCAGACCGGCGCCGATCTGAGCGAGAAGGCCGACGCCTCGAACTGAGACGCAACGCCCCCTCCCCTCGAGGGAGGGGGCGTTTTTCCTTACGCACCCCGGGTTGTGAAGCCATGCTCCGCCTGCCCAAGGTGATCGGCCATCGCGGTGCGGCCGCTTCGGCACCCGAGAACACGCTGGAATCCTTCGAACGCGCCGCTCTGCTGGGCGCCCGCTGGGTGGAGTTCGACGCCAAGCTCAGCCGCGACGGCGTCGTCATCATCATGCATGACGACACGCTCGACCGGACCACCAGCGGTCGCGGGCCGGTCGCGAAGGCGGATTGGAGCCAGATCAGCCGGCTCGATGCCGGCGCCTGGTTCGGCCCGAACTGGCGCGGGGTCAAGGTGCCCCGGCTCGACGAGACCATCGCGCTCCTTGCCAGGCTGGGCCTCAACGCCAATATCGAGATCAAGCCCTGCCCCGGCCGCGAGGTCGAGACGGCGGCCGCCGTGATCGAGGTGGTGCGCGAACACTGGCCGAAGGATCGCGAGCCGCCCCTGCTGTCGAGCTTCGCGCTGGAAAGCATGGTGGTGGCGCGGGATCTGGCGCCCGAACTGCCGCGCGGGCTGCTGATCTGGGACACGCCCGAGATCTGGCGGTCCGAGGCTGGCCGGCTGGGCTGTCTGTCGGTGCATTTTTCCGGCCGATCCCTGCCCCGGGACTTGAAGGCGGTCAAACAGGCGGGGCTGGGGATCGCGGTCTATACGGTCAATGACCGGCGCAAGGCGCGCCGGTTGCTTGATGCGGGCGTCGATAGCATCATATCGGACAGTCCGGATACGGTGCTCGCGGCGTGACCCAGGGTCCGGGGTCCCGCGCCCGCGAGCGAACAGGAGAGTCGATAGAGTGAAGCCGCTGCCGCCTCTGATCATTTCCGGCAAGGAAGTGCTGCCGCTCGTCGAAGGCGGCAAGGGCATCTCCGTCTCCAACGGCGAGAGCTCCGGCGCCTGGGCCGCGGCCGGCGGTGTCGGCACCTTCTCCGGCGTCAATGCGGATTCCTACGATCCCGACGGCAAGCTGATCGAGCAGGTCTATCGCGGCCGCACGCGGCGCGAGCGCCACGAGGAGCTGGTCGCCTATGCGATCCAGGGCGGCATCCATCAGGCGCAGATCGCGCATGAGAGCTCGAACGGCCAGGGCCGCATCCATATGAACGTGCTGTGGGAGATGGCGGCCTCGCAGCGCGTGCTGCATGGCGTGCTCGAAGGGGCGAAAGGCCTCATCCACGGCGTCACCTGCGGCGCCGGCATGCCCTACAAGATCGCCGAGATCTGCGCGCAGTACGGCATCTTCTATTATCCGATCGTCTCGTCGGCGCGCGCCTTCCGCGCCTTGTGGAAGCGGGCCTATCACCGCTTCCCCGAGCTGCTGGGCGGCGTCGTCTATGAGGATCCTTGGCTCGCGGGCGGCCATAACGGCCTCTCCAACAGCGAGGATCCGCTCAAGCCCGGCGATCCCTATCCGCGCGTCGCCGAGCTGCGCCAGGTCATGATCGAGTTCGGCCTGGTCACCACGCCGGTGGTGATGGCCGGCGGCGTCTGGTGTCTGCGCGAGTGGGAGCATTGGCTCGACAATCCCGAGATCGGACCGGTCGCCTTCCAGTTCGGCACGCGGCCCTTGCTCACCCAGGAGAGCCCGATCTCGGCCGCCTGGAAGCAGCGGCTGATGACGCTCGATGAAGGCGACGTCTATCTCAACCGCTTCAGCCCGACCGGCTTCTATTCATCGGCCGTGAGCAATCCGTTCCTCGACGAACTGCGCGAGCGCTCCGAGCGCCAGGTCGCCTATTCCACCACCACCGTCGGCGAGCATATCTGGCCGTTCCCCGTGGGTGCCCGCAACCGGCTGGTCTATCTGACCGCGGCCGACAAGCTGAACGCGGTGCAGTGGGTCGAGGAAGGCTACACCGAGGCCCTGCGCACGCCGGATTCGACGCTGATCCTCGTCACGCCCGAGCGCGCGAACCAGATTCGCGAGGATCAGATCAATTGCATGGGCTGCCTCTCGGCCTGCCGCTTCTCGAACTGGGCCGAGAACGACGAGGGCACCACCGGCAAGAAAGCCGATCCGCGCTCCTACTGCATCCAGAAGACGCTGCAGACCATCAGCCATTCGGACCACACCGAGGACCAGCTGATGTTCGCCGGCCATAACGCGTTCCGCTTCAAGCACGATCCCTATTACGCGAACGGATTCATTCCGACCGTCCGCCAGCTGGTCGAGCGGCTCGAGACCGGCGATTAGCGCTAGGGGGACGGCGCGGGCTGGGAGCCGGAAAGGACTCTCACAGCCTTGTCACTTCCCTCCCGGCCGGCCTTGACATAGCTTGTAACTATTCCAAAATCAGGGCAGTGGCGTCCTGACGGCCGTTATCCGGCAAACCCGAGAGTGGCGACCCCGCCCATGCAAGCCAGCCGCCCCTTTGCTCCCCTGGTCGACCGTCTGAAGCAGGCGGGCCTGCGTCCGACGCGCCAGCGGCTGGCCCTCGCGAAGCTCCTGTTCGAGCCGGGTTTCCGCCATGTCACGGCCGAGCAGCTCCATGCCGAGGCGGCCGGCGCGAACATGCGCGTCTCGCTCGCCACCGTTTACAACACCCTGCATCAGTTCACCCGCCAGGGGCTTCTGCGCGAAGTGGTGGTCGATCCCGGCCGCTCCTATTTCGACACCAATACCGGCGATCACCATCATTTCTTCTTCGAGGAAAGCGGCGATCTGCAGGATGTGGATGGCGCCGAAGTTCAACTGGCGCGCCTGCCCGAGGCACCGGCCGGCACCAAGCTCGGCCGCGTCGAGGTGGTCATCCGGCTGCAGCGGCAGAAGTAAATCCGCCGCGCTGTTGGCGCTGCCCTTGACGCCCCTTCCTCCAGTGATTAAGAATTCTTCGCATTAGATTTGAAACATTCTAATCTGTTGACAAACTCATTGCGTTTGCATAGTTAATTTAACAGATACCCGATGGACCGGCGTCGCGGCCGGCCCCTTCGGAAGACTTCAAAGATCACCGAAAGCAAGGGAGAGCCAGCCATGAAATCGCTCAAGAGCAGCAAGACCGAAGGCAACCTGAAGGCCGCCTTCGCCGGCGAGAGCCAAGCGAACCGCCGCTATCTCTATTTCGCTCAGAAGGCCGACGTTGAGGGCTACAACGACGTGGCCGCCGTGTTCCGGTCCACCGCCGAAGGCGAGACCGGCCACGCCCACGGTCACCTCGAATTCCTCGAGACGGTCGGCGACCCGGCGACGGGCCTGCCGATCGGCGCCACCGGCCCGAACCTGAAGGCCGCGATCGCCGGCGAGACGCACGAATACACCGACATGTATCCGGGCATGGCTCGCACCGCGCGCGAGGAAGGCTTCGACGAGATCGCCGACTGGTTCGAGACGCTCGCCAAGGCCGAGAAGTCGCATGCGGGCCGCTTCCAGAAGGCGCTCGACACCCTCGGCTAAGCGCCGGGAGACGGACTTCAGAGCGGCGCCCGCTCAGCGCGGACGCCGCTCGTGACGACAGGCGGAAGCGCGGGGGATCCTTCCCGCTCTTCCGTCGCCGCGTCATTCCGCGGGGGCCGGTTCCCCTGCACCATTTCCGATGAACCTGAATGCCGATGGCGTCGGCAACCGACAGGGCCGCCGATCCCGGCAGCGCCTGCGAGGGGGATGTTCGATCCATGAGAGAAGGCAGTCTCGAGCCGCCGACACGCCATCCGCTCGATTGGAACGATCCCGATTTCACCAATTGGGAAAAGCTCGACGCCGAGATGCGCCGGGTCTTCGACATCTGTCACGGATGCCGGCGCTGCTTCAATCTCTGCGACAGCTTCCCGCGGCTGTTCGATCTGGTCGATGCCTCGCCGGACGAGATGCATGGCGTCAAGAGCGAGGACTTCAAGCCGGTCGTCGATGCCTGCACGCTCTGCGACCTCTGTTTCATGACCAAATGTCCCTATGTCCCGCCGCATGAGTTCAATCTCGATTTCCCGCATCTGATGCTTCGCTACCGCGCGGCCGAGCGGGCGCGGGGGCAGGTCGACAAGATGCGCGACGAGCTCGGGAACACCGACCGCAACGGCAAGCTCGCCGCGGTCGCGAGCCCGGTCGTGAACTGGGCGGGCGGCGAGGGCAATGGCCTCACCCGCCCGCTGATGGAGAAGGTCGCCGGGATCGACCGCCAGGCGAACCTGCCGAAATTCTTCAGCAAGACCTTCATGCTGCGGGCGCGCCAGTCGACGCCCGAGATCAATCGCGAGGCGCCGGGTTTCGGCCGCAAGGCGGTGCTCTATGCCACCTGCTTCGTCAATTACAACAATCCCGACATCGGCGAGGCCGCGCGCAAGGTGCTGGCGAAGAACGGCGTCGAGACCGAGGTGCTCTATCCCGCCTGCTGCGGCATGCCCCAGCTCGAGGCGGGCAACATCGCCAAGGTCGCGGAGAATGCGCGCAAGGTGAGCGAGGCGTTGCTGCCCTGGGTCGACAAGGGCTATGACATCATCGCGCTCGTGCCGTCCTGCGCGCTCATGCTCAAATTCGAATGGCCGCTGATCCTGCCGTCGGATGCGGACATCAAGAAGCTCTCGCAGGCGACCTTCGACGTGAGCGAGTATGTCGTCGACATCGCCAAGCGTAACGGCATGGCGCCGGGCCTGCAGCCGCTGGAAGGCGGCGTGGCGCTCCACATCGCCTGTCATGCGCGCGCGCAGAACATGGGCCAGAAGGCGGCCGAGATGCTGCGCCTCATCCCCGGGGCCGATCTCGCCGTGATCGAGCGCTGTTCCGGCCATGGCGGATCCTGGGGCGTGATGAAGGGCAATTTCGAGACCGCGCTCAAGGTCGGCAAACCGGTCGCGCGCCAGGCGCAAGGGGCGGGCAAACGCCATCTCGCTTCCGAATGCCCCCTGGCCGGCGCCCACATCGTGCAGGGCATGGAACGGATCTCGGACGGCAAGCCGGCGGCGACCCACTCGCGCCATCCGATCGAATTGCTGGCGCAGGCCTACGGATTCTAACCGCTCGCCTCGGCAACGGGCGGGATGGAAGGATGGAAAGGACGATGATGCACAAGCATGAGATCACGCCGGCCGACCTGATGAGCGTCGAGGCCTACACCAAGGTGCGCAAGGAACGGCGCACGGCGCTGGTGCAGCGCAAGAAGATGCGCCGTCTCGAGATCGGCCCCCATTGCAGCATGCATTTCGAGAATTACGAGAGCATGTGGTTCCAGGTGCAGGAGATGCTCTATATCGAGAAGGGCGGGCCCGAGCAGATTCCAGGCGAGCTCGCGGCCTATAACCCGCTCATTCCGAAGGGCGCGGAGCTCGTCGCGACCGTGCTGTTCGAGATCGACGATCCGGAGCAACGCAAGATCATCCTGTCGCGCCTGGGCGGTGTCGAGGAGACGGCCTTCATCGAGGTCGAGGGCGAGCGCATCAGTGGCGTGGCCGAAGCCGATCAGGATCGCAGCACGGCCGAAGGCAAGGCCTCCTCCGTCCAGTTCATCCATTTCCTCTTCACGCCGAAACAGATCGAGGCGTTCCGCAAGCCGGGCGCCCGCATCCTCGTGGGCTTCACTCATCCGCATTACGGCCATATCGCCGTGATGAGCGACGGCGTGCGCGAGGCGCTGGCGCAGGATTTCGACTAGGGGCGTTGTGCCCGAGCCGAGCGAAGTGCGTATGGCACAGAACATCTATGACGACGAAATCTTCTTCGCCGGCTACAGCCAGCTGCCGCGATCAATCGAAGGGCTCGAGGGTGCGCCGGAATGGCCGTCGCTGCGGGCGCTGCTTCCGCCTCTTGCGGGCCGCCGCGTGCTGGATCTCGGTTGCGGCTTCGGCTGGTTCTGCCGTTGGGCGAGCCACCAGGGTGCCGCGAGCGTCACGGGCATCGATCTTTCCAGCCGAATGCTCGCGCGGGCGAAGGCGGAAACGCAAGATCCCATGATCGCCTATGTCAACGCCGACCTGGAGCAATTCGATGCCGAAGCTGCGACGTTCGATCTGGTCTATAGTTCGTTGGCTTTCCATTACCTGCGCGACCTGACACGCCTGCTGACGAATGTCCACGAGGCGCTGCGCCCCGGTGGCAAACTGGTGTTCTCGGTCGAGCATCCGATCTATACAGCGCCCCGCGAGCCGGGTTGGCTGACAAACGTGGCTGGGCGTGGCCAATGGCCGGTGGATGGCTATCTCGACGAGGGAGCGCGCTCCACGGATTGGTTGGTCAAAGGCGTGATCAAACAGCACCGCATGATCGGCACCTATGTCGATCTGCTGCGCCGCGCGGGCTTCGTCATCGCGCACATCGAGGAACGGGGGCCGAGCCGCGAGCAGGCCGCATCGCATCCCGAATGGGCGCCGGAGCGCGAGCGTCCGATGTTTCTCCTCCTGGCCTGCGATCGCGCGTGACACATGATCAGGACTCGGCCTGGGTCAATTCGGAGGCGCGCTGACTGCCGGCTTCGAGCTGATAGGCCCGCGCAGCCTGTTCGGCCGTGATGAGGCCTTCGTGCAGGTCGCGCGCGACAGTCTCGCGTGCCCGGTCCTGCGGCGGCCCGTAGCCGCCGCCACCCGCCGTTTCGATGATCAGCAAGTCGCCGCGCCGAAGCGGCGTGTTGCCCTTGGAGGCCAGCGCGACGACCTTGCCATCGCGTTCGACGGAGAAGCGTGACATCGCCCCGGGCTCGCCACCCAGCAGGCCCCAGGGCGCGATGCGGAAGCGGTCGGAGTAGCAGTTGAAGCTGACCCCGTCTTCGAGGATGCGATAGGTACGTCGCGCGCCGAGCCCGCCGCGCTTTGTGCCGCTCCCGGCCGAGCCTCGCCGCAGCGCATACTCCTCGACCCGCATGAAGGGATAGTCGGCCTCGAGCGATTCGACTGGCACGTTGGAGCAGTTGCCGACATAGCCGTCGACCACGTCGGCACCATCGGCATCGGCCGAAGCGCCCCAGCCGCCGCCCACGACTTCCATATAGACGCGATAGCCATCCGGGCCCATATGACCCATGCCGATCGCATTGGTCGTGTCATGGCCCGAGGCCAGGACTTGGCCTGGCACCACTTGAGACATGGCAAGCATGATGGCGTTGTAGACGCGGTGGCATGCGCTGTTGCGGGCACGCACGGCGACGGGTTGGCTGGGATTGAGGAAGGAGCCGTAAGGAACCTCGATGTTGCGGATCGGGCGGTAGAGGCCGTCATTGACGGGGATGTGGCCGCCGCCCAGCAGCAGGGCCAACGCGCCGTAGGCGGCCGAAATGGTCGAGGCCAGCGGCGAGTTGATGATGCCCTTGGTCTGCGGAGAGCTGCCGCTCAGGTCGATCTCCATCATATCGCCCGAGACGGTAACCTTGACGGCGACGCGTAGCGGTTCCTGCGTGAATCCGTTGTCGTCGACGAAATCCTCGCCCTCATAGACGCCGTCAGGGATGGCCTTGATCGCCTCGCGCGCGCGCCGTTCCGAGTAGTCTTGAAGCTCGGCGGCAGCACCCAGCACTGTCTCCTCGCCGAAGCGGTCGAGCATTTCGATGAGCCGCACCTCGCCGGTCCGTGCCGAGGCGAACTGGGCATGGATATCGCCCATCACCTGGTCGGGCGTGCGCACATTGATGCGGATGAACTGCTCGAGCAGACCACCACCCAGGTCGCGCTCGACATCGAAGCGGCAGAGCGGAATCCTCAAGCCTTCGGAATAAACGTCGCTGGCGCCGGCATTGGGGCCGGCGGCCCCGCCGCCGATATCGATATGGTGACCCAGCGCCGCGGCGAAGGCGACCAGCCGGCCGCGATAGAAGACCGGCGTGAAGAGGATGATGTCGTTGAGATGCTGCGCCCCGCTGTAGGGGTCGTTGGTGATCAATGCCTCGTTCGGCCGGATGGTCGATAGGTCGTACCGCTTGGCGAAGGCCTCGAAGACCTTGCCGAAGGAGTTCATATGGATCGGACAGAACTGCGCCTGCGCGATGATCCGGCCCTGGCGGTCCAACAGTGAGGTCGAGCAGTCGCGGGCCTCGCGGATAATGGTCGAATAGGCCGAACGGACGAGTTTCTCGCCCATCTCCTGCGCGATGCCATGAAGTCCGTGGCTGATGATATTGAAAGTGGCCTGATCGACGGTCGGCATCATCCTTGCTCCTTCGGCTCCGGCGTCAGCACTAGCGAGCCGCCGCGTGCAACCGTTGCGGTCCAGCAGGGCGGCACCAGGGTCGTGGCCGTCGGCTCCTCGATGATCGCCGCACCTGAAAGCGCGAAGCCCTCGGGCAGGCTCTGCCGCCAAGCGAAACGGCAGGGAATGGTCTTCCCCCGAAAGAGCACGTGGCCTTCCTCGATGTGGGGCTTGGCGGCGCCGGCCGCTCCGCGCGTGACCTGATCCAGCGCATCCCGCGGCGTGGGAACCTGCGCGACCAGGCGGAAGGAGACGATCTCGATCGCCTCGCCGAATGCCGAGGCACCGTAGCGGGTGCGATGCATGTCGCGGAATAGCCGGTGCAGATAGGAGGCGCCTTCGGCGGCGAGCGGGACGGTATCCACCGGCGTCAGCAGCTCGAAGCCCTGGCCGCGGAAGCGCATCTCCAGCGCATGCTCGAACTGGAGATCGCGCGCCGCCTGGCCAAAGGCGGCGAACTCCGCCTCTGCTTCCTTGCGCATCTGCGTGAAAATCTCGGCTGCCTTCGCGCCGATGCTGTCCTCCACAGGCGACAGGTTGGTCCTGCGGTAAATCCGTTTCAGATCGGCGACAAGCAGGCCCAGCGCCGAAAAGAGGCCGGGATAGGGCGGGATCACGACGCGGCGGATGCTGAGCTCGCCTGCTGCGAGCGCCCCGATCATCGGCCCCATGCCGCCATAGCCGTAGAGCGCGTAATGCTTGGGGTCATGGCCCCGCTGCACGGAGACGAGCCGGATTCCCTGCCCGATATGGGCGGCGCCGATCTCCACCATCGCCTGCGCCAGCGCGTCGGCGCTTTGGCCCAACGGCTTCGCCAAGCTGGTGAGGACCTCGTCTGCGCGCTCCGGTAGCAGCGTCATGCGTCCGCCAAGGAAGCGATGCGGACGAATCCAGCCCAGACGGACCAGTGCGTCGGTGATCGTGGGTGCCGTCCCGCCGTAACCATAACAGGCGGGGCCCGGCCGGGCCCCGGCAGACCTCGGGCCAACCTGCAGCATGCCCCCGGCATCGATCCAGCCGAGACTGCCGCCTCCGGCGCCGATATTGGCGATGTCGATGCTGGGCAGGCCCACGGGAAGTCCGTCCACCTCGGTCTCCGCGGTGATGCCCGGATTGCCGCCCGCGATCAGGCAGATGTCGGCGCTGGTGCCTCCGACATCGAGCGTGATCACGTCCTTGTCGCCGATCACGTCAGCGACGCGCACAGCGCCGATGACGCCGGCGGCGGGGCCCGAGTTCAACATGTCGACGCCGCGGTCGCGCGATCCCGCGCTCGGCAGCACACCGCCCGAGGACTGCATGATGAAAAGGTCGCTATCCCGCGCGGACTGGGCGAGGTGCTTCTCGAGACGGCCGAGATAGCGGCCGACCAGCGGAACCAGATAGGCCGCCATCGCGGTGGTCGAGGCTCGCTCATATTCGCGGAAGGTGGGCAGGACTTTGGTCGAGAGCACCACCGGCAGATCCGGATAGCGATCCTCGATCAGGCGGCGCACGCGCTCCTCATGTGCTGGATTGCGGTACGCGTGGAGGAGGCAGATGGCGATGGCCTCGACCCGCTCGACTCGCACCAGCTTGTCGACGGCGTTGAGCAGCTCCTCCTCATCGAGGGGAAGGACAACCTCGCCCGCCGCATCGAGCCGCTCCGTCACCTCGACCGAACGGCTCAGGGGCACCAGGGGCTCCGGCTTCTTGCAGGCGATGGCATAGACATTCGGTCTCAATTGCCGTTGCAGCTGCAGAATGTCGCGGAACCCGCGCGTCGTCAGGAAGGCGGCGCGGCAGCCCTTGCGCTCCAGGATAGCGTTGGTCGCGACGGTCGAGCCGTGGAAGAGCTGGGACAGGCCGGTGAGCTTGCTCCCCAGCGCCTGCTCGAGACCGTCGATGACGCCGACTGATGGATCTCGCGGGGTGGAAGGCAGCTTGTGGGTTCGGACCTCGCCCGCTTCGTCGAGCCAGATCAGATCCGTGAAGGTTCCCCCCACCTCGATGGCCATCTTGATCATGATCGAACCGGAGCCTCCCTTTGCCGCCGGACCCGCGACGGCACGGGCCGCCGTTTCCCCCTGACAAGTGCGGCGGATTATTTTTACAATGATGCATAAATTTGAAATCGCGTGCAAGATAGGGCAGAGGATCCAAGGTTCCCGCCTTTGCGGGGCGCGAGCCTGCCCGATATCGTGCCTGCCTCGACCCATCGAAAGGGTGCCACAATTGAGCTTTCGTGCCGAACTCCGGACGAAATATGTCAGCCCCTCGGGCGACGCCGAGCCCGGACTGCGCGAGCGGCAGCGCTCGAAGCGCCGCGACACGATGCTCCGGGCGGCTGCGGCCGTCTTCGGCGAGAAGGGTTTCGAGGAGGCAAGGCTCGAGGATATCGCCGAGCGCGCCGAACTCTCCGTCGGCACGATCTACAACTACTTCTCCTCCAAGTTCGACCTGCTGGTGGCGATGTACCGCGAGGATCGAGAACTCGTGCTAAAGCAAAGCGAAGCGATCGTGGCCAATCCCCCCGACGATCCCGTCATCGCGATCAGCAGGCTCATCCAGTGCGATCTGGAGACCGGCATCGACTATGCGGGCCCGGCAGTCTGGCGCGAGATCCTGGCGCCGGCCTTCACGCCGGAGCGCTATCGCAAAACCTTTGCCGAGATCTATGACCGCTATACCGGGCGCATGCTGCAACTGCTGGAGCTGCTGCGCCAGCGCGGCCAACTCGATCCGGGCGCCGATTGCCGCCTGGCGGCTCGCATCTTTCTGGGCCTCGACCACCTGCATTTCCACGAGATCATGACCGAGGGCAGTCGCTCGAAGGCAAAGCTGCACCGGCTGATCGAGAAGGAAGTGCGGATGATCTATGCCGGTCTTAAACCCAGCGGCTAGACCCGCGATTCCAAGCTGGCGATCAGTCGGCTAGCGGGCTGGTGATGCAGCGCTGCGGCGCTCGACCGCTTTCCGCCGAAAATCCTCGATCATGCGCTGCAGCGCGGCCTTGCTGCGGAGGCGGACGGTCTGCTTTTCCGGATGCGCTTCGAGATAGGCGAGGATCCTGGGCCGCGTGCGCTTGTGGGTGATCTCCACCAGCCGGAACAGGGTTTCGAGATCGAGGACCGCTTCCTTGGGGTCGGGGGCCTCGCCGCGCCGGGCCTGATTGAGCCGACGCTGGGCCGCCCAGGCGCAATGCTGCAGCAGCGGGAGGTCGACGAAGATGATGCCGTCGGCCCGGTCGAGCCGGCGCTCGATCGCCTCCCAGGCCCCCATCCCGTCGATGATCCAGCTGTCCTCGACGAGCCAGGCCTGCTCGCGGGCGATGGCTTCCTTGTTGGAGAGGAGCTCGGCGCCCCGCCAGAGCAGCGTGTCATATTCGCGATGGGGGATGCCGGTCGCCTCGGAAAGGGCGCGCGCCAGGGTGGATTTGCCGCCGGCTATATTGCCGACGATTGCGACCCGGCGGGTGGCGCCCAAGGGCTCAACCCCCCGGCATCGGGCGCGGTGTCCGGTCGGCGGGATCGCGCATCGCGGCGGCGGACCTCAGAAGGTCTCGTTGGGGTAGGTGCCCCAGAACCATTCGCGCTTGAGCCAGCCGCGATAACCCTGGACCTCGGCCCGGCACCAGATCGCGTCGCATTCGAAGAGCTGGCCGACCACGCCGGGCTCGAGCCGGGCCGCCGGCCGCGCATCCATCTCCGGCGCCAGGCGCATGGTCCGCCGCTCGCCGGTGATGACGAAGTCGCGCTTGCCGTCGAGCATGCTCTGATGGACCCAGCCTTCGGTCCCCTGCCAGTCCCGGATCTTGCGCCAGGTGTCGAATTCCTCGATCACCTCGACCGGCATGCCGTCGCGCTTGTAGATCCAGTCGATCGGATAGGTCAGGCCCGGCCCGGTCCGGAGATTGACCTCGTTCGACCGGAGCGAGACGAAACGCGGGATCGGCAGGCCCGAGGGGTTGGCGTTTGCCGCCATCGCCAGGCTGCCGCCGAGCTGCGGCATCGCGTCCAGCCCCGCAAACGCCAGACCCGCAATCAGGAGGAATGCCGCCAAACCGCGACCGCAACGGCGTCGCCCGCCGGCGGGACGCACCAGGGCCAAATTCATAAGCCGAGTCTCCATCATCGAACCGTAATCGCCTGGGGCGCAGATTCGGCTGCTCCGGCGGCCGGGTCAAGTTGAACCGGCCGGATTGACCCGGCGTAACCCTCCGGGCGGCCGGCGCGGCTCCCCCTGGCGGGCGCCGGCGCGGCGCCGAACGCCTCCGGGGTCCTCGGCTGGACAAGGCAGGACGCTCTTGCTATGGCAGACCGCGAGTTTCGCTTGGTAGAGTGGGCTCCGCTGTCGACCGGCTCTTCCCAAAACCAACACGCGTGATCGGGCCCGATGCCTCCCAAACCCATCGTCGTCGTTACCCGCAAGCTGCCCGATCCGATCGAGACGCGCATGATGGAGCTGTTCGATGTCCGCTTGAACGTCGACGACCGCCCGCTGACGCAAGCCGACCTGGTCGAGGCCGCCAAGACCGCCGACGTGCTGGTGCCGACCGTGACCGACCGGATCGATTCGGCGGTGCTGTCGCAGGCCAGCCCCAAATTGCGGCTGATCGCCTCCTTCGGCACCGGCGTGGACCATATCGACCTCGCCTCGGCGCGCCAGCGCGGCATCACCGTCACCAACACCCCCGGTGTCCTGACCGAAGACACGGCGGACATGACCATGACCCTCATCCTCGCCGTGCCGCGGCGCCTGGCCGAGGGCGAGCGCCTCATCCGCTCGGGCCAGTGGAAGGGCTGGGGCCCTACCTCGATGCTGGGCCATCGCATCTGGGGCAAGCGCCTCGGCATCGTCGGCATGGGGCGCATCGGCACCGCCGTGGCGCGCCGCGCTCGCGGCTTCGGGCTGGCCGTCCATTACCACAACCGCCGGCGCGTCCATCCCGATCTCGAAGCCGAGCTGGAGGCAACCTATTGGGAAAGCCTCGACCAGATGCTGGCGCGGATGGACATCATCTCGATCAACTGCCCGCATACGCCCGCGACCTATCACCTGCTCTCGGCCCGCCGGCTCAAGCTGCTGCCGCGCCACACCTATATCGTGAACACCTCTCGCGGCGAGGTGATCGACGAGAACGCGCTGGCGCGGATGCTGGTGCAGGGCGAGCTGGGCGGCGCCGGCCTCGACGTGTTCGAGCATGAGCCCGCGGTCAATCCGAAGCTGCTCAAGCTCGACAATGTGGTGCTGCTGCCGCATATGGGATCGGCCACGGTGGAAGGCCGCATCGATATGGGCGAGAAGGTCATCATCAACATCAAGACCTTCGCCGACGGCCACAAGCCGCCCGACCGCGTGCTCGAAACGATGTTCTGACGGGACGCGAGCAGGCTGTCCTGCCGCTTCCCGCCGGCGATCCGAACGAGGCCATGGAAAGCCAGGCCGAAGCCCGCAAGCGGGATCTGTTCCGCAACGATCCGAACCTGCAGCGCCTGCTGAGGCGCTCGCTGGGAACGGCCTACGCTCGCTGGGAACCGGGCCTCGCCGGCTTCGGCGCCTGGGTCGGCGACGTGGTCGATCGCACGGCGTCCTATACCGATCGCCAGGCGCCGCCCAGGCTCGAGACCTATGACGCGCAAGGGCGGATCGCGAACCGGATCCTGCGCAATCCGACCTGGGCCGCGACCTCGCGCGAGGCCTATGAACGCGGCGTGATCGGGCTCAACTACACGCCCGACCCCGCGCCCTTCGAAGTGACCTTCGCCATGGGCTACCTGCTGTCCCAGGCCGATGTCTCGCTGCATTGCCCGGTCACCATGACCGGCGCGGTCGCCTATGTGCTGGATCGCCATGGCCCGCCCGCCCTCAAGGCGCGCTATCGCGAGGAACTGACGCGCATGGATGGCGCCGCGCTGACGGGCGGCACCTGGGCGACCGAGCTCCATGGCGGCAGCGATGTCGGCGGCACCACCACCACCGCGCGGCCAGAGGCGGATCACTGGCGGCTCAACGGGCTCAAATGGTTCGTCAGCAATGCCGATGGCGGACTGGCGCTGGCGACGGCGCGGCCCGAGGGCGCGCCTGCCGGCACCAAGGGCCTCGGGCTCTATCTGGTGCCGATCACGCTCGAGGATGGCACGCTCAACCCGATGCGGTTCCGGCGCCTGAAGGACAAGCTCGGCACCAAGGGCCTGCCCACGGCCGAGGTCGATCTCACCGAGACCTGGGCCCTGGAAGTGGCGCCGCCGCCCGAGGGCTTCACCCTGATGATGGCGGCGCTCGAATTCAGCCGCATCCATAATGCGATGGCCTCGGTCGGGCTGCAGCGCCGCGCCTTCGTCGAGGCCTTCCATTACGCCGCGGAGCGCAAGGCCTTCGGCGACGCGATCGTCCATTATCCGATGGTGCAGGACGAGCTGATCGCGATCCTGGTGACGCTGGAGGCAGGGGCGGCGCTGGCCTTCGCGGCCGCGCATGGCTTCGATATCGCCGATCGCGCCCATTCGGGCGACGTCGACGAGGCGCGCGTCTGGCTCCGGCTCGTGACCGCGCTCGCCAAATACATGACCGGCGAGGATTCGATCCGCGCCTGCTCGCGCGCGATCGAGATCATCGGCGGCAATGGCTACACCTACGATCATGTGACGCCGCGCCTGCTGCGCGACGCGCAGGTCATGACCGTCTGGGAAGGGCCCGCCAACATCCAGGCGCTGGAGATCCTGCGGCTGGTCGCGGGCCGGCATGGCGGCGACAAGATCTTCGTCGCGCGCATCGAGGCGATGCTGGCGGCGGCATCCTCACCCCTGGCTGCGTTCGTGACGATCCTGCGCGCAAACCTGATGGATTGGCAGGCGGCGTTGGGGTTGATCCGCGCCGATCCCGCCGAGGCGCGCCGGCACGCGCGCCGCCTGATGGCGCTGATGGCCGATATCCTCGCCGCGACCCTGCTGCTGGTGGAGGCCGAGGAGGGGCTGAAGCAGGGCGATCATCGCAAGCGGCGGATCGCGCAGCTCTTCATCGAGGCGCGCTTCCAGCCACCGGCGCGGCGCGGGATCCTGCCGCAGCAGGATTGGGTCTATCGCGAGTTCGAGGCGCTGGCGGCCGGTCAGCCGATCGCCGCCGCACCGTGAAGAAGTTCCGCCCGAGATGAGCCAGCTTCGCGGGCAATTGGGACCCTCGCGCGATGGTGGCGGGCCGTTCAGCATGAGCCAGCCACGACGCTTGCTCTCTCTGGCGCCCAACATCTCGATGATTTTGTTCGCGCTTGGCGCCGATGAAACGGTCGTCGGGCGCACCCAGTATTGCCCGTCGTCCATTCAAAACTATCTCGACGTCTGGGGGCTTTCCGGCAAGAAGATCGCATCGCGGCTGCACCACTGGCAGGCCTTGCCCGAGGTCGGTGCCTGGCCTCAAGTCGATCGCGAGCGGGCGGTCGCGCTCCAGCCGGACATGGTTCTCGCTTCCGGAACCGGCACGTTCGCGGCCCATGAGGCCGGGATGTTCAATCTCGGTCCGGATGCGTTCGTCAACTTTGACACGCGCACCTTGACGGACCTGGACCAGCAGATTGTCACGATCGGGGACATCGTCGGCAAGCGGGAGGCCGCTCGGGAGATCGCGACGAAGCTGGCGGCGCGGCGCGAGGCGATCCTGGCGCGGCACGTCGTCCCGGCACGGCGTCCAACGGTACTGTTTGAATATTGCGTGTGCATCAAATATGACCCCGACCCGGCGCGCCGATTCGCGAACCCGGGACGGTTCGTCATGGCGGGCGGACATCTGGCTCCGGATTTGATTCGCCTGAGCGGCGGCGAACCGCTGTTTACCCGGCCCGGCGATGCGGTCGCCTGGACCGATTTCAAGGTCATTCGGGAGGCGCAGCCCGACATCGTCCTGGCGTTCGATTGCAATGGTTGCCCGAATGCGATGAGCCATCCCATTGCAGCGCGTCCGGGATGGTCGAGTCTCAGGGCGGTATCCGACCGTGCCGTCTATCGGCCAAGCCGGAACATCGCCAATCCCAATCTCTGTTACCCGGAAGCGCTTGCCGAATTGGTGGAGCTGGTGACGGCATGGGACCGGGCTCAGCGCGACGGACAGGCCTGCTGACTATCAGCCCGCCGACAGGGGCTCCCTGGCAGCCGATCCAATCCCTTCAACCTGGACCACCACAGCCGGGGCAGCCTTCGCGCCGGCGCAGCCGGATCTTGCGGAACACCGTCGAGAGCGCGTCATAGAGCAGCAGCTGTCCCGACAGGCCGTCGCCCAGTCCGAGCAATTCCTTGATCACCTCGGTCGCCTGCAGCGTGCCCATGGTCCCTGCGGCCGATCCCAGCACGCCCGCCTGCTCGCAGCGCGGCACGGCATCCTCGTCGGGCGTCTCCGGATGGAGGCAGCGCAGGCAGGGATGGGGCGCGCCCAGATAGGGCTTGAAGGTGGTGAGCTGCCCGTCGAAACGCACCACGGCCGCCGAGACCAGCGTCTTCTTCGCCTTGTGGCAGGCGTCGGCCAGCAGGAAGCGCGTCTCGAAATTGTCGCTGCCATCGGCGACGAGATCATAGCCCTCGATCACGCCCATGACGTTCGACGCATCGAGGCGGAGATGATGGCGCGTAAAGGCGATGTCGGGGTTGATGCGCGCGATCGCGGCGGCCGCGCTGTCGGTCTTGGGCCGGCCGACGTCGGTCGTGCCATGCAGCACCTGGCGCTGCAGATTGGAGAGATCGACCTTGTCATGGTCGACGACGCCAAGCCCGCCGATGCCCGCACCGGCGAGATAGAGCAGCAGCGGCGAGCCCAGACCGCCCGCGCCCAGCACCAGCACCTTGCTGGCCAGGAGCTTCGATTGCCCTTCCTCGCCGATCTCGTCGAGGATCAGGTTGCGGGCGTAGCGTTCGATCTGGGTGTCGGAGAGGTCCATACCACTGTCACCCCCGCGAAAGCGGGGGCCCATGTCGATACCGAGCTCGGGCCCATCCATGGGTCCCCGCTTTCGCGGGGATGACCGGGGGAGGGTTTGTCGCGAGGCTTTCTATGTCGCCACGCTCTTATTCATCGTCACCCCCGCGAAAGCGGGGGCCCATGTCGATGCCATGCTCCGGCCCATCCATGGGTCCCCGCTTTCGCGGGGATGACCGGGGAAGGGTTTGTCGCGAGGCTTTCTATGTCGCCACGCTCTTATTCATAGTCACCCCCGCGAAAGCGGGGGCCCATGTCGATATCGCGCTCCGGCCCTTCCATGGGTCCCCGCTTTCGCGGGGATGACGGCAGAAGGGACGGCGATGACGAGAGAAGGAGTGCAAACACCCCTTCGCGTTTGCGCTGTTAGTCCAGCCCCTCGAACAGCGCGGTCGAAAGATAGCGCTCCGCGAAGGAGGGCAGGATCACGACGATGCGCTTGCCTTCCATGCCCGGGCGCATGCCGACCTCGAGGGCGGCGGCGAGGGCGGCACCGGACGAGATGCCGACCGGCACGCCTTCGAGCTTGGCGACGCGGCGCGCGGTGCGGAAGGCGGTCTCGTTGCCGATGCGCACCACCTCGTCGATCAGCTCGCGGTTGAGTATCGACGGCACGAAGCCGGCACCGATGCCCTGGATCTTGTGGGGTCCGGGCGGGCCGCCCGACAGCACCGGGCTGTCCTCGGGCTCGACCGCGACCATGCGCAGGCCCGGCCGGCGCGGCTTCAAGACCTCGCCGATCCCGGTCAGCGTGCCGCCGGTGCCCACACCGCTGACCACCACATCGACCTTGCCGTCGGTGTCGCGCCAGATCTCCTCGGCCGTGGTGCGTCGATGGATGGCCGGGTTGGCCGGATTGCGGAACTGCTGCGGGATCACGGCATTGCCGATCTGCGCCACCAGCTCCTCGGCGCGGCGGATGGCGCCGTTCATGCCCTGGGCCGCCGGCGTCAGTTCCAGCTCGGCGCCCAGGAGCTTGAGCATCTTGCGCCGCTCGACCGACATGCTCTCGGGCATGGTCAGGATCAGGCGATAGCCTTTGGCCGCGGCGACGAAGGCGAGCGCGATGCCGGTGTTGCCGGAGGTGGGCTCCACCAGGACCGTGCCCTGGCGGATCTTACCCTCGGCCTCGAGCGCCTCGATCATCGCCAGGCCGATGCGGTCCTTGACCGAGGCCAGCGGATTGAAGAACTCGCATTTGCCGACGATTTCGGCCTTCGAGCCGCCCTCGCGCGCCAGCTTGTCGAGGCGGACCAGCGGGGTCGCGCCGATCGTCTCCAGGATGCTGTCATAGATGCGGCCGCGAAATTCCGGCGCGTGAGCGCCCGCCGCAGATTTGGTTGCCGTCATGATTCCTTGCGTCTCCTATGCGGATGCCGGCTCGAGGGTCGCGATGCCGGATGAATCGATCGTCAGATCGTGAAGTCGAGCCGCTCGGCGGCGCTGCTGGGAACGCCCGCCACCTGGGCGCGCTGGCAGAGATCCTCGACCGTGATCTTGTCGAGCTCGAGCAGCATGGAATCCTGGAGCTCGCGCCAGAGCGGGCGCACCACCTGCATCCCGATGACGGAACCCCCGCCCTCGCTCAAGGGATCGGGCACCATGTCGATCTGGCGCATGACGCGAACCACCTCGCCCAGGGTGATGCGCCGGCGTTCGCGCGCCAGCCGATAGCCGCCGCGCGGGCCGCGCTGGCCGGTGAGGACGCCGCTCTTCACCAGATGCTGCAGCACCTGTTCCAGGTAGCGGCGGGGAATTCCCTGGCGCTCGGAAATCTCGCCCGACTGCACCGGGCGGTTGCCGCTGTGATAGGCGATATCGACGACGGCCTCGATGGCGAAGAGCAGGCGCTTGGATAGTCGGAGCATGGAAGGCCCTCCGTATTAACGGCGTGCGGCCGCGGCCGGCGCGGATCCGACCCCGGTCGATCCGAAGCCGCCGGCACCGCGGGCGGTCTCGGGCAATGTTGCGGTCTCGGCCCAGCTCACGCGCGTCACCGGCGCCACCACCATCTGCGCGATCCGCGTGCCGCGTTCGATCGTGAAGGGGAGCTGGCCCAGATTGACGAGGATGACCCCGATCTCGCCGCGATAATCGGCGTCGATGGTGCCGGGACTGTTGAGAAGCGTGACGCCATGCTTGAGGGCGAGGCCCGAGCGCGGGCGGACCTGTGCCTCGAATCCCGCCGGCAGGGCGATCGCGAGGCCGGTCGGCACCAGGCCGCGTTCGCCCGGCGCCAAGGTCACCGGCTTCGTCACGGCGGCCACCAGATCCATGCCGGCCGCATCGGCGGTGGCATAGTCGGGCAGTGGCAGGCCCGCGCCATGGGGGAGGCGCTGCAGGGCCACTTTGACCGCGGCCGTCATGAGGCCCTCTTCAATTCGGCCGCGATCCGGTCGGCGAGCTGCTCGGCCACCTGCTGCTTGGACATGCGCGGCCAATCCTCGACGCCGCTGGCGCTGACCAGATGGACCGTGTTGTCGCTGCCGCCAAAGGTGCCGGTATCGGGCGACACATCGTTGGCCAGGATCCAGTCGCAGCCCTTGCTGCGGCGCTTGGCGGTCGCGTTCTCGACCAGATTCTCGGTCTCGGCGGCGAAGCCGATCACGAGGCGCGGGCGCTCGTTGCCGGCGGCGGACAGGCCCGCGAGGATGTCGGGATTCTCGGCCAGCGCGATCGAAGGTGCGGCCTTGCCCTTGGCCTTCTTGATCTTCTCGCCGGCGGCCGTGGCGGGGCGCCAGTCGGCGACGGCGGCGGCGCAGACGGCCACATCGACCGGCAGCGCGGCGCGACAGGCAGCCCACATCTCCGCGGCGGTTTCGATATGGCGGACCTCGACGCCGGCGGGATCGGGCTCGGCGGTCGGCCCCGACACCAGCAGCGTCGTGGCGCCGCGCCGCGCGAGTGCCGCCGCGATCGCATGGCCCTGGCGGCCGGAAGAGCGGTTCGCGATGTAGCGCACCGGGTCGATGGGCTCATGCGTCGGGCCGCTGGTGACGAGAGCCCGCAAGCCTGCGAGCGGTGCGGAGACTGCGAAATAGCGTTCGATCGCCTCCAGGATCTCGTGCGGCTCGGCCATGCGTCCCGATCCGACCTCGCCGCAGGCGAGATCGCCGGCATTGGGACCGACCTGGCGCACCCCGCGCAGCTTGAGGGTCGCGATGTTGGCCTGCGTCGCGGCATGGCCCCACATCTCGACATTCATCGCGGGCGCCACCAGCACCGGCTTGTCGGTCGCGAGCAGCGCGGTCGAGGCGAGATCGTCGGCCAGCCCATGCGCCATCTTGGCGAGGAGGTCCGCGGTCGCGGGTGCCACCACCACCAGATCGGCTTCTCGGCTGAGACGGATATGGCCCATCTCGCTCTCGTCGATCAGCGAGAACAGCTCGCCATAGACCTTCTCGCCGCTGAGCGCCGCGACCGAAAGCGGGGTCACGAATTGCGCGCCGCCCTTGGTAAGAATGACTCGCACCGTAGCGCCCCGATCCTTGAGGCGCCGGATCAGCTCGAGGCTCTTATAGGCGGCGATCCCGCCGGCAATGACGAGAAGGATGCGCTTACCCGCCAGCATTGTCGCAGTTCCCAAAAATTTCACGGTTTGGTTCTGCGGTTAACCTAGGCGCGACCCGCCTCCAGCACAAGCCTCGACCATGCCGGGGCGGGTGGGTGCGCCGCGACCGAATCCCTGTCTAATTATATGAAAAGACTATGGAATAGAGGGAGTTGATCCCTTCGCCAGGGACGGTGGGATCAAACCCGGGGCTTAGCGGAAAAGGGCCACCCCGAGGGCCAGCGCCAGGACCGCCCAGGCCCACCAGGGCGTGCCCAGGGGCGCCGCCAGGGAAGAGGGCGGCTTGGGTTCCGCCATTCGATCGGCGGCCTTCTCCAGGGCTGTCAGGAGCCGCGGCAGGCGGCGCATCAGGGCGACCCCACCCGCGACGGCTTCGGCGACCCGCGCCTCGGGGCCCCGGTTCTCGCGCATCCATTCCTCGATCAAGGGCTGCGCCAGGGTCCAGATATTGAGGTCGGGGTTGAGCTGCCGGCTCACCCCCTCGGCCATCAGCATGTTCTTCTGCAGCAGCAGGAGATGGGGCGGCACCTGCATGTCGAAGGTCTCGGCCAGCTGGAACAGCTGGCCCAGCAGCCGGGCGAAGGAGATCTCGTTCAGCGGCCGTCCGAACACGGGCTCGGCAATCGCGCGCAGCGCCTGGGCCAGCATGTCGCGCGATTCCGTCTCCGGAACGATCCCGGCCGCGATATGGATCTCGGCGAGGCGGCGATAGTCGCGCTCGAGCAGACCCAGCAGCATGTCGGCGAGATAGATGCGGGTCTGCTTGTCGAGCCGGCCCATGATGCCGAAATCGACCGCGCCGATCCGCCCCTCCTCATCGACCACCATGTTGCCGGGATGCTGGTCGCCATGGAAGAAGCCGTCGCGGAAGGCCTGCTTGAAGAAGATCGCGGCGGCACGCGTCAGCACTTGGTCGATATCCTGCCCCGCCGCGAGCAGGGCCGCGCGGTCGTCCATGCGGATGCCGGTGAGCCGCTCCTGCGTCAGCACGCGGCGCGCGCTGCGCGGCCAGTCGATCTTCGGCACGCGATAGGTCGGATCGCCGATGAAATTATGGCCGAGCTCGTCGGCCGCCGCGGCCTCGAGCCGCAGATCCATTTCGAACTCGACCTGGCGCGCGAAGCTCTCGATCGCTTCGACCGGACGGAAGCGCCGCAGCCGCGGCTGCGTCTTCTCGACGATCTCGGCCAGCCAGCGCAGCAGATCGACGTCGCGCCGGAACGCATGCTCGATGCCGGGGCGCAGAATCTTGACCGCGACCTCGCCCGTGACCTTCGCGCCGTTCTCCGGCTCGCCTTCGATCGAAGGCTGCGGCGGCAGCACGGCGAAATGGACCTGGGCGATCGAGGCGGCGGAGACCGGGCGGTCGTCGAAGCTGGCAAAGAGGACGGAGATCGGCCGGCCCAGCTCGGCCTCGATGGTGGCGCGCGCGATGCTGGAGGAGAAGGGCGGCAGGCGGTCCTGCAGGGTCGAGAGATCGGCCGCGGCCTGGGCGCCGAGGAGATCGGTGCGGGTCGAGAGCATCTGGCCCAGCTTGATGAAGGCGGGCCCGAGCTCGGCCAGGGCCGCCGCCAGGCGTTCGCCGGGCCGGCCCGAGCCCCGCCCGCGGCCGAACAGCAGCTTGGCGAAATCGAGGAAGGTCGAGCGCGCGCCCACGGCTTCGAGCGCATCGGCCAGCGGTGCCAACGCGCCATGGCGGGCCAGGATATGGGCCACGCGCAGAAGCCGGATCAGGTTGCGCAGACTGCGGATCAAGGGCGAGGGAGCTCCCGGGATTGCGGCGTCAGAGGCGCCAGGCCGAATGCAGCGCCGCGATCCCGCCGCTCAGATTGCGATAGCGCACCTGCGCCAGCCCAGCCGCCTCGATCATCGCCGCCAGATCCTCCTGGCGCGGGAAACGACGGATGCTTTCCGCGAGATAGCGATAGGAGGCCTCGTCCTTGGCGACGACCCGGCCCAATCTCGGCAGCACCGAGAAGGAGTAGATATCGTAGAGCCGGTCGAGCATCGGCAGCACGACATGGCTGAATTCGAGACAGAGGAAACGACCGCCGGGCTTGAGCACGCGCCGCGCCTCGGCCAGCGCCCGGTCGATATGGGTCACGTTCCGCAGGCCGAAGGCGATGGTGTAGGCATCGACGCTCATCGATTCCAGCGGCAGCGCCTCGGCATTTCCGGCGATCCATTCGATCCCGCCGAGATGGCCGCGATCGACGCTGCGGTCGCGGCCCCTGGCCAGCATCGCCGGCGTCAGGTCGCAGACCAGGATGCGGCTGCCGCTGGCAGCCGTCTTGTCGGCCCCGCCCAAGCGCTCGAGGATGCGCAAGGCGATATCGCCGGTGCCGCCCGCCACATCGAGGATAGTCTGCCCGGGACGCGGATCGAGCCAGTCGATCATCGCCTTCTTCCAGAGGCGATGGATCCCGCCCGACATCAGGTCGTTCATCAGGTCGTAGCGGTCGGCGACGCTGTCGAAGACGCCGCGCACCAGGCCGGCCTTCTCTTCGGCCGCTACCGTGCGGAAGCCGAAGGAGACCTGCTCCGCTTCCGGCGCGGGACTGTCCGCGGCAGCCTTGGCAGGGCCCGGTTCGGCGGGTGGGCGGGGTTCGGCGGGTTGCATGGCGGCGAAACTACCCTAGTCCCGGCGCGGGACCAATCGAGATCAGCCCTTGAAGATGTGATCCCGATGGTATTGAAGGAACTGGGAATGCGGCCGGAAATGGCTCGCTTCAGGCACTCGCGCAATGCCATCGGCATGGAGAAGGCGCGAGACTTCCTGGCCGACGAGCCCCTTCGCCTGGACAATCTTGAGGTCGTCGTCGAGGGTCACCAGACCTCGATCAAAGAGCCAGTGCGCGGTTTTACAAAGGGCGAGGCCGTTTCTAACGGAGTCCGGACCATTGTGTCCCTCGCCGACCGGCCGGATATGGGCCGCGTCAATCTCGGGACGCCCACCGCCGTTGATCAGCTTTAGTCCCGTGAAGGCACAAGTATCTTTGTAAGCGCGTCGAATAGCAGCTTTGAACGCGATATCCCGAAACGGCCGCGAAATAAGCGTCTGAACAATTGGACGGTCGAATGTTTCGGCCGGCTCGTTCAATGAGATACCAGCACGATTCGCAAGTTCGGTCTGGCTGGGCTCGCTGGTGGCTGCACTAAATGCGGCTGTTAAAATGGCTTCAAACTCATGCTCCGGTACGTCTCGCACAGCACGTTGTGCAGTGCCCAAATTGGTCGTGCCATTTGCTCCGCGCAGTTTGCCCTCGAAGAACTGGTCGCCGATCCGGTAAGGCACGATCTGAGGAAATTCCAGGTACTCTGAAATCAAGGCATAGAAGTGACCAGGCTGCTGGGGGTCGATTTCGACGCCAACAACGCGTGCCGTCGCCACATATGATTGGCGGCCGTTATCTCTTCGTGGCTCGTAGTAGATGATAAGGTCGCCGACGGAGCGTTCCACTTGACGCAGATATGTCTGCGGAAAGTGATACTTGCTTTCCGGCAGGTCGTCGTATCGAGAACCCACCCTATGGGTGAAGACGGACTTGGACATGGCCTGCCGCAGGTCGACAGCTGGACGGCTTGGATTCAGGCTTTCAGTCTGATACGGAAAATCCGGACAAATCAACAAACAGTGGAATAGCTGAGGGGGTTACGCGAACGCCGAACGCGGCGCTATATTCGGCGCCCATGCCTGAACTCCCCGAAGTCGAGACCGTTTGTCGCGGCCTGGCCCTGCGCCTCGAAGGGCGGCGGCTGGCGCGCGTGCAGCAGCGCCGAAAGGATCTGCGCTTTCCCTTGCCGCGCGGCTTCGTCGGCCGGCTCGAGGGGCGGCGCGTGGTCAAGATCGACCGGCGCGCCAAATACATCCTGATCCATCTCGACAGCGACGAGATCCTGCTCTGCCATCTCGGCATGAGCGGACGGATGCTGATCGGCATCGGGCCGGTGCTCGAGCCCGAGCCGCATGACCACATCATCCTGGAGACCGACGATGGCGGGCATGTGCGCTTCAACGATGCGCGCCGCTTCGGGATGATGGATCTGGTGAGCGAGGCGGGCTTCGTCCGCCACAAGCTGATCAAGGGGCTCGGGCCCGAACCGCTCGACGATGCCTTCACCGGGCCCGTGCTGGCCGCGCGGCTCAAAGGCAAGGCCACCTCGATCAAGGCCGCGATCCTCGATCAGCGCGTGGTCGCAGGCATCGGCAACATCTACGCCTCCGAGGCGCTGTTCCGGGCCGGTCTCTCGCCCAAGCGCAAGGCGGGCACGGTCCAGGGCGAACGGGCCGACAAGCTGGTCGACGCCATCAAGGCGGTCTTGAGCGAGGCGATCGCGGCCGGCGGCTCCTCGCTGCGCGATTATGTGCAGACCGACGGCGAGCTCGGTTATTTCCAGCATCGCTGGGCCGTCTACGAGCATGAGGGGGAGGCCTGCCCTGGCTGCGACTGCGACCTCGCCGCCACGGGCGGCATCCGCCGCCTGACCCAGGGCGGCCGCTCCACTTTCTACTGTCCCCGTCGCCAGCGCTGAGGTAAGGAACCGGACCATGGTTCATCGCCAGACGCCTTCTCGTCCGCCGCAGCGTCGGGCCCGTTGGGCTCGCGCCTTGCTGGCGGTCCTTCTCGGGGGAGCCGGTATTGCGATCGCCGGCGCCACGGCGCCGCAGGCCTCCGCCGCTTCCGACACGGCCGGCTTCGTCGCCGGCGTCGAAGACCTGCCGTTGATGCCCGGCCTCACCGAGCTTTCCGGCTCCGGCTACGCGTTCGATTCGTCCACGGGCCGCATCGTCGAGGCCTATGCGGCCGGCGATGTGAGCCAGCAGCAGGTGCTCGATTTCTACAGCTCGACCTTGCCGCAATTGGGGTGGGAAGCCGCGACCAGCCACAGCTATCGCCGGCAGGGCGAGCGCCTCGCCATCGAGTTCGTCAAGGGCAGCGGTCCCTTGACGGTCCATTTCACCGTCACGCCGGAATAATCCCACAGCCGGAAGGATCCACGAGAGGGTCCGCTTCCGGCAGAACCATCCGCCCCTCTCGGGCGAAGGAAAAATCATGGGCTATCAGAACATCATCGTCGAGAAAAAGGGCCGCGTCGGCCTTATCACCCTGAACCGGCCCAAGGCCTTGAACGCGCTCTGCGACGCCTTGGTGCAGGAGTTGGGCAAAGCCCTCGACGAGTTCGAGAGTGACGCGCATGTCGGCGCCATCGTCATCACCGGCAGCGAGAAGGCCTTCGCCGCCGGCGCCGACATCAAGGAGATGAAGGACCGCAACTTTGTCGACGTCTACGTCTCCGACTTCATCACCAAGGGCTGGGAGCGGGTGGCACAATGCCGCAAGCCCGTGATCGCGGCGGTCGCCGGCTACGCGCTGGGTGGGGGTTGCGAGCTTGCGATGATGTGCGATGTCATCCTCGCCGCGGAAAACGCCAAGTTCGGTCAGCCGGAGATCACGCTCGGTGTGCTGCCGGGCGCCGGTGGGACGCAGCGCCTGACGCGTCTGGTCGGCAAGGCCAAGGCGATGGAGATGTGCCTGTCGGGACGGATGATGGATGCGGCCGAAGCGGAACGGTCGGGCCTGGTCAGTCGCGTTCTGCCCGCTGAACAGCTGATGGACGAGGCCATGAAGCTGGCCGACCGGATCGCGTCGATGTCCACGCCGGTGGTGATGATGGTGAAGGAATCCGTCAACCGTGCTTATGAATCGACGCTGGCCGAGGGACTGCGCTTCGAGCGCCGGCTGTTCCACGCGGCTTTCGCCACCGAGGACCAGAAGGAAGGGATGGCGGCCTTCGTCGAGAAGCGCCAGCCGGACTTCAAGGATCGCTGAATTCGGGGCTAAGAAAGCCTTGCGGCAGGCCCTGTTTTCCGCCTTTTCGCGAGCCTTGACGGGGCCTGGGGCAGGGGCTATAACCCGCCGCCCCCGAATATGAGGGGGAGCCCCTTCCCGCATGTAAGAGAGCAGGCACCATGGCCCAGCACAAGTCGGCGAAGAAGCGTATCCGCCAGACCGAGCGTCGCACGGCAGTGAACCGCGCGCGCGTGAGCCGTGTGCGCAACTTCATCAAGAAGCTCGAGACCGCGATCGCCACCGGCGACAAGACCGCCGCCCAGGCCGCCTTCAAGGAAGCGCAGCCGGAAATTCAGCGCGGCGTCCGCACCGGTGTCCTCGAGCGCAACACCGCCTCGCGCAAGCTGTCGCGGCTGAACGCGCGCATCAAGGCGCTCTGAACCCATCTATCGTGTCGAAGGCAACGCGCGCCACCATCGGTGGCGCGCGTTGTCGTTTTGTGAGTCTGGTCCGGTGCCTCTCGGCCGCATCCGCGAGAGCGGTGCGACATCGCAGTCGCGAACGAGAGCGACTGCAGAACTTGACCGCAGCGTCGTGGCGCGTATTGCGCGCGCGTCATTTTTCAAGCTGCGGCATCGCGCGAAACCGCGACCGTGCAGACGGGCAACGCAAGCGTTTTTTTTCTCGCGTCACCTATCGGACATATTGCGTGGCCCATACCCACTGAGTAGAGTCGGCGCCCGGTGGTCGACGGGGAGGCTCAGCGGGTTCGAGCGTGCGGTAAAAAAATTCCACGAGACCGCACTTCGACACTCGGCGAAAACGAACAATCCTCTTGCGCAAAACTACAAGAACGCAGGGAAAGTTCGGGTCGTATCCACTGATCGGTTTCGGAACATCGCTCCGCTCGTCGTAACGGAGGGCTGTTCAAGATTTCGGTGACTCTGACGCTGCAGGGGGCGTCGAGCCAAGGTCGGGGCGACAAAAAAATGAGCTACGCCGGAGACGTCTCCCCATCGCAAGCATGGCAGATGCTGAGCCAGGACAAGCCCGCGCGGCTGGTCGATGTCCGCACGCGTCCCGAATGGGGCTTCGTCGGCGTGCCGGATCTGTCGAGCGCGGGGAAGAAGACAATCTTCCTGTCCTGGCAGGACTATCCCACCATGCAGGTCAACCCGGCCTTCGCCGCGGAGATCGCCAAGGCGATACCCGACAAGGACACACCCATTCTGTTTCTGTGCCGGAGTGGCGCCCGTTCGAAGGCAGCCGCCATGGCCCTGACGGCCGCCGGCTATAGCCGTTGCTACAATGTCAGCGAGGGGTTCGAGGGGGGCCTCGACGCTGAGCACCATCGTGGTCGTGCGGGCGGCTGGAAGGCCGCAGGGCTGCCCTGGGTGCAGGAATGAGGACGGTTTTGAGTGGGGGCAGC